>NZ_JAUBQS010000072.1:0-30218 GCF_036701355.1 Microcoleus sp. Pol12B3 | reverse complement strand
GTTCTATCATATAGCGCAGGGCGAAAACTTTTGGCTCTTATCATACTTTTAACCATTTACAAAACCGGGATGCTCCCATGTAGATTTCGGTACTGTTGTGTTGAATCCAGATTTGATTTTCGATGATATCGAGCTGCATGGCACACCCATAGATGCGATATTCATCGCGCCATTCGTTGTGCATAACGAGGTATCGATCGCGGGCGATATCGAAGATTAACTGAGCATTTGCGTCATTTTTAGAAAAGTCTTCGAGAAAGTCACAAACAATTTTGCGGTATTCGTTTAGTCTATCCATTGGTCGCTCGCCTCACGAGTTGGATTGTAAATAATTAGTCGAATTTCCTAACGTTCGATGACAGTTTTTGCGGGTTCAAATCTGAGACATATTTGGTAGGTATCGGTGGGCCCTGCCAGATACAGCATACGTTCTGGTTCGCTAGAGACTTCGATGGCAATGCGATAGTTGAGGAATTGACCGAGGGCGGTGTGGAATTCAGAAATGGTGGAGCCACCTGCAAAACTTTTGACTTCTACAGCTATTTTACGTCCTTCTTTTTCAGCGGCGATCGCTTCTTCGGCTGCAAGATCGATGTAGACATCCGCAACACCATAGCGTAACTGGTAGGGATCGTGGGTAATTTTCCAGCCATCTTTTTGTAGAGCGATTTTGACCGTGTTGTGGAAGATATCCTTTGCCATTTTTAGATTTTACCCCAGGATTTACATCGGAACTTAAGGGTGCACCGACTTCCACCGAAACCATGACGGCGGTGTATTGTCCGCTGTCGGTGAGTTGTTTGGCTAAAGCTAGCATGGCGGTGGTTTTACCGACTTGTCGGGGTGCATGGATGACGAAATAGTTGCGTTGAGCGATTAACCGTTCTAAGCCCGGTAAGCGCAGTGTTGGGAGTAGCACGTAATGAATGTCTGCTTGGCAGGGGCCTCGGTATTAAACCAGCGTGGCATAGGTTAATTGGGGTTAAAGGGGTTGCTCTCAGTTTACTGTGCTGTACCCGAATAGAAAGGATAAAAGTTACTCGGAGCGCCGTGAATTGATAAAGCCTTTGTCAAGAAGCCTGAGCTTCAAAACACGGGCTAACGATCGCTGCCATAAAACTTCAATCCAGCATCTTAAATACTCTTAAACGACTATATTATTAGTATTAATCATTTGAAAGCACTGAAATGTTAGACCCAGCCCCCAAACTGTAAAGATTAAAAGCTAGAGGTACTGTACAACTCCCAGGAAAAACTCTGCCCCTCATGCAAATTTCAAAGCTTTTTCTAATCCCAAAACATCATTGATGTTTCATCCTTAATCATCTTGGCATCACACTTTGGGCAAGGATGTTTACTAGGCCAGGGATAGAGCCGCGATCCCTGACATTTAGGACAAATATTGAGTCTCTTATCATAGTTAGGATCGCCAGTCGGGCCATCTTTGCCATCGCTCCCAATCAGAACGTCAACTACTGCTTCACAATCTTCACAGGCCATTGTTCTAACAACAGCGATCATTCCAACGTCCCGACGACCAGAAACCCATTTTGCTATGTACCCACAACCAGGACATACAAAGTTAAATTTTGCACCCATTGTTTTCCTTGATGAAGTTTGGCTAATTTGTACCAGTATACCTCTGTCCCAGAGCCGCTCGGATTGCAGAGCAGAACTCTCTGACGACTAAGCAGACTAACTTGTAATAGTATTTTAATTGTAGGGTGCGTCAGGTGAGTTTCTTAAACGATTATTGAAGGTTTAAATATCTGACGCACCTTACTAATTATGATAATTGCGTAATTCCTGTTAGTATTAACTAACGGCTACAGCCTCCCCTAAAGGATGCTGCTGCAAAACCGCTTGCAAATACTTCCCAGTATAAGAACGGGGATTTGCCGCCACATCCTCCGGCGTCCCCGCCACAATAATTTCGCCGCCCTTATCTCCCCCTTCAGGCCCTAAATCGATCGCCCAATCGCAGCACCGAATCACATCTAAATTGTGTTCAATTACCAAAATTGAATTACCCTTATCCACCAATCTTTGCAGCACATTTAACAAATGGTGAACATCATAAAACGACAAACCAGTCGTCGGTTCGTCGATTAAATAAAGCGTCTTCCCAGTAGCGCGGCGCGACAGTTCCGTTGCCAATTTTACCCGCTGCGCTTCGCCTCCAGAAAGCGTCGGCGCCGGCTGTCCCAACTGAATGTAACCCAAACCAACATCAACCAAAGTTTGCAGTCTGGCGCCCGCCCTAGGAATATTTTTAAACATCTCCAAAGATTCCTCTACGGTCATGTTCAAAACATCAGAAATCGACTTGCCTTTGTACTTAACTTGCAGCGTTTCCCGGTTGTACCGTGCACCTTTGCAAACCTCACACTGCACGTAAACATCCGGCAGAAAATTCATCGAAATCACGTTCACGCCTTGGCCGCCGCAAGCTTCGCACCTTCCCCCTTTCACGTTAAAAGAAAACTGCCCCGCTTTGTAACCTCTTGCCTTCGCTTCAATGCTTTCGGCAAACAAATCGCGAATCACATCAAAGACTCCCGTGTAAGTAGCGGGATTAGAGCGCGGAGTGCGGCCGATGGGAGATTGGTCAATTACAATTACCTTATCAACCACATCCTCTAGAGAGCGTTCGCCTTTAGTTTTGAGGGCGTCCATATCGGGCGGTAAAGGCACTTTTTTGGTGATATAGTGTTGCAGCGACGGGTACAGCAATTCATTAATTAAAGTTGATTTTCCCGAACCGGAAACCCCCGTCACGCACACGAGTTTTCCCAGGGGAATTTCGACATCGATATTTTTTAAATTGTTGCGCGTCGCATTTATGATTGAGAGAGCTTTGCCGTTGCCTTTTCTTCTTTCATTAGGGGTTTCAATTACTCGTTTTCCCGACAAATAAGCACCAGTCAAAGATTCCTCTGCCCTTAGCAAATTTTCTAAACTTCCTTCCGAGATGATTTTGCCGCCGTGCACGCCAGCACCGGGCCCAATATCGACAATATGGTCGGCCGCCCGCATGGTTTCTTCATCGTGTTCTACCACAATCAAAGTATTGCCTAAGTCGCGCAATTTTGTTAAGGTTTGCAGCAGGCGAAAGTTATCTCTTTGATGCAGTCCAATGCTGGGTTCGTCCAAAACGTAGAGCACGCCCGTCAAACCAGAACCGATTTGAGTCGCTAGCCGAATTCGCTGGGCTTCTCCGCCAGAAAGTGTCATTGCGGCGCGGTCTAAAGTCAGGTAATCTAACCCGACATCAAGCAAAAATTGCAGCCTTGCTTTGATTTCTCTCAGGGCTAAGTCGGATATTTGAAATTGCCGATCGCTCAATCCCAAATTATTTACTCGTTCGCGACATTCGCGAATCGAAATACTCGTTAAATCTACAATTCCGTACTGTCCCAACCGCACCGAAAGCGCCTCTGGTTTCAAGCGCTTGCCGTGACAAACCTCGCAAGAGCGATCGACCCGATACTGTTCCAGCTTCTGCTTGATCAGATCGGAACCAGTATCGTCGTACTGGCGCTGCAACATGGAAATTACGCCATTAAAATCTCTCCTAAAATCAGTGCTACCGTCGCGCTTTTTACTTTCTGCGCTGCGCTTTTGCTCATTGCCGTACAAAATTACCCGCTGGTGTTCGGGCTTTAATCTATACCAAGGAGTGTCGATATCAAACCCGCAAGTATCAGCAATACTGCAAAGCAGAGAGAGATAATAGGAATTGTCTTTGTCTGACCAAGGCGCGATCGCACAATAAAGAGGCGCTTTCTCGTCGGGAACTACCAACTCCGGCGCAAAAGTCCGCAAACTCCCCAAACCGTGGCAGTTTTGGCACGCGCCGTAGGGCGAATTAAATGAAAATAACCGGGGGGAAAGTTCCTCCATTACTGCGCCGTGTTCGGGACAAGCAAAGTTTTCGGAAAATACAATCGGCCCCTGTGGTTCGGAATTTTCATCACTCGGTAACTCTTCAATTATCGCAATTCCCTCAGAATGGCGCAAACAAGTTGCCAGAGAATCAACTAAACGTTCTTCTAAACCGGGTTTTTTAATTAACCGATCGACAACTATCTCGATATTGTGCGTATGATTTTTATCTAATTCGATATTTTCCGAAAGTTCTAAAATTTCTCCGTTAACTTTGACGCGGATAAATCCTTCCGCAGCTAAACTCGACAATAATTTGCGGTGAGTGCCTTTTTTTCCGCGCACCACTGGTGCCAGAAGATGAAAGCGAGTGCCGTCTGGAAGTGCCATGACTCGATCGCACATTTCATCAATTGTCTGCGGCGCAATGCAGCGATCGCAAATCGGACAGTGCGGTTCGCCGGCTCTGCCGTAGAGCAATCTGAGATAATCGTAAATTTCTGTAACAGTACCAACCGTCGATCGCGGGTTGTGAGAAGTTGACTTTTGGTCGATCGAAATAGCCGGACTCAAGCCTTCAATCGCGTCCACATCCGGTTTGTCCAACTGTCCCAAAAATTGGCGCGCGTAAGCGCTGAGAGACTCGACGTAGCGGCGCTGTCCCTCGGCAAAAATTGTATCGAAAGCGAGGGAAGACTTACCAGAACCGGAGACGCCAGTAAAAACGATCAGGCGATCGCGCGGCAGTTCCAGATCGATATTTTTCAGGTTGTGCTGTCTCGCACCGCGAACCCGAATCGTATTTTGGTTGTTAGAGTGAGAATTCGTCACATTATGCCCGTTGCGGGATGCACTTGGCTGGCTGTTTGAGGTTTCGGCGCGTTGGGACATGAGAGTAGTGCAAAACAGTGCTTAACCATCTTAGCGCTGCCGATCGAATAGCTGGCATCCAAACTCAAGAATATCAAAGAATTGTCCAATAAGTTTCCGTCGGCCCGTCGGGCAAAACTTTCAATCTTTGATTTTTCAAATCCACTTCAATTCCCAGCGCTTCCATCGGAATCACCCCTAAAAGTGGAGTTTTCCCCTCTGGCAATTCCAAACACTCAAAAGTCCCTTCGCGTCCGCACAGAGAAATCTTGGCATCTTGAAAAATCCTCGCCTCACTAATACCCGTGGCTGTTTCCACAACCACTTGCTTGAGAATTTTCAAACCCAGTCTGGCGAGAACATCTTTAGGCAAACACAAAGTTGTCGCGCCCGTATCCACCAAAACATTTTCTAGAGTAACAGACCTCACCTGCTCCATTGGAATCAGACCATCTTCGGCTTTCCCTTCATCCAGCCGATTCGTAATTACTAAGGTTGTGATAACTTTTCCCATTGGAGTTTCCGTAGTTGTTTCCATTACGTTCCAATTATCATAAATTGCTGTTTTAATTATAGCACATATTTGCACAGATTTTCAGGCAACGATGCACTCCCCATTCTGCACCGCCTTGACGAATATCTATGGCTAAATTATCAAATTATTGCACGCCAATAAACTTGTGAGTTTGCAAAGATAGCCTGTAACTATGATTTTGTTTCAGCAATCCCAAAATAATGGAAAGCGCTAATTTTTGGGAGTTCCATTCTGGTTGCAAGAAAACCGGAATATTCACATTATTTTCCAAATGCTTGTGATAAAAATCAACTTCTTCGCCCGTGCTAATCACTAACTTAATTTCATTTGCTCTCGTCCAAAAAAGCTCTTGCACCGGATATTTAGGATTGACGTGTTCCTTCGGAGAAAGAGTAATCCAAGCCTGTGGCGAAACATCCTGCCAGCAAGCGCCCGAAGTTTCAATACTCACCTGCTTGTCCGCTTCTAACAAAGCTTCAACTAACTCAGGCAAATCGCGGTGAATGAAAGGTTCGCCGCCAGTAATGACCACCCTCGGAGACTGCAATTGAGCGAGCAATTGTGCGATCGACTGCGGTACAGACGGCAAACCTTTGCCCCCATTTGCGTAGCCCGTGTCACACCAAGGACAGCGCACAGGGCAACCGGCCAATCGGATAAAATCAACTAAAGTCCCCGTCCAATAACCTTCGCCTTGAACAGTACCTTGAAAAGTTTCGTGAATCGGTAATTTTACCTGCAAATTTGAACCCAGCATTTGCGCCTCTGATTAACTAAAAAATAAATCATTCTCTAAGGTACGCATTGCACACCTTATTCTATACTTTTGAGTTTCTAGGGTGCGCATTGCGCACTTTACTCTATATAAAACCGACTTGTATATTCTTGAATAATTAGCAGCTTGTGGCAATTTAAAATGAACCGCAAACCGCAAATAACTCTTTAATTATCCTGTTCCGGTTCCATCATGGTAGCCCAACGGCGTTTCAATGCCAAAGTCAGTCCGTCAGCAATGGGGACAACACTGAGAGTAACTCTGGGATCGTTACGCAATTTGTCGTTAAAAGTACGAATGGCGGTGGTGCTTTCGTCTTGTACTTGAGGGTCAGCAACTCGTCCAGACCACAGAACATTGTCAATTACAATTAAACCGCCATTGCGTACAAGTTGCAGCGATCGCTCAAAATAAGCCTCATAGTTTTCTTTATCGGCATCGATGAAGGCAAAATCAAAGGTTCCAGCTTGTCCCTCGGCTATTAGTTTGTCGAGAGTATTTATTGCTGGGCCCAACTGCAAAGAAATCTTATTAGCCACGCCCGCAGCTTCCCAATAGCGTCGCGCGATCGCAGTATATTCCTCGCTGACATCGCAGGCAATAATCTGACCGTTTGAAGGCAGCGCCAAAGCTACGCACAGCGAGCTATAACCAGTAAAAACGCCAATTTCTAAGGTTTTTGTCGCTCCCATAAGCTGCACCACGAGCTCCATAAACTGACCTTGTTCGGGAGCAATCTGCATCTGGGCCATAGGATGTTTAGCAGTTTCTTCCCGTAGTGAAGCGAGAATATCGGGTTCCCGCAGAGAAATAGATAACAGATAATCGTAAAGTTGATTTTCTAAGCCAAGAGTTGAGTTCGCCATCGGTTTGTCCTTGCTGCTGACTTTTGATTTTAGATTATAGATGCGCTGTTAATGGAAATCGGAAACTGTAGAGTTAATTTTGGCACCTATTTTGCTGTGGCTGATGACAGGTTGCAGTAGCAGTGTCTCGGTTACACAGAGGCAAATTGCAAAACGCGCGATCTACTTCCAAATCAGTTTATCTCAGCTACAGGTGATTTAGCAGCTCTGGAAAAGAAAAATGGAAGAGGGGAGCGTTTTGAGATTCCTGCTTTTCTAGCACCGTGTAACGCCGTTAGCGATACGAGTTCAAAAGATTAATGCAACGGTAGACAAGCTGCAAACCCATACACAATAAGCTATTGCCATCTCACATCTCAAATAAATCTCAAATGGTATGAGTTGGGGAGAAAGTGACTTCATTCCGATCGCGAAGTAGACAAACTGCGAAAAACATAAGTATGTCATTGCCAGTGGAATGAAGCAATCCCAGAGGTTGTGATTCGTTTACATTTTGTTACATTTTTAAGTTTTTTCGTGTCGCTCTACTTAACCCGGAATGACTAATTATTGAAGACTTACGCACTCCCAAAAAACAAACCGTTTCCTTTAAGCCTTATGTATGGGTTAAAGCCGATTTATTTTCCTGAAACAAACCAGGAGTCGAGAAATCCGGGTGTCTCAGAGTATTACTATTCACTAACAAACTGAGTTTAATAGGACGATTACTTAACTGTCACAGCTTATTCCTCCCCACCTAAACAAACTACCCACAATCAACATAACATTTCACGATTGAGGTAGAGCAAGTATTTGTGGGCAAAAGCCCGGCTTGTAGCAACCTTTGAGCCGCACTATTACTCATAACTTAGAAACCGGGATTAATAGGACGATTACTTAACTGTCACAGCTTATTCCTCTATACCGAAATAAGCTACCCAAAATCAAAACAACATTCCACCAAGGCATCGCTATGTATTACACTTTCGCAGGTTTTGGTGCCGTCACAGGCATATTTTTGCTGCTAGTTTTTGCCATTCTCCAATGGCTGCACGTCCCTGCCGGCAGTTTTATTGATTGGGTAATTGCCATTGCTATTTTTGAATGGCTGTTGCTGATAGTTACAGTTCCCTGGAATATTCATTTTGAAGCAAAAGAAGTTTTAGCGCAAGCCGCAGAATCGACTAAAAAAAACATTGCTGTCGATCGGGAACAAGTCAAATACGTTACTGTATTAGTTAGCCGATCGCTCTTTGCGGCGATCGCACTTCACCTGTTTAGCGCGATCGCACTTTACGCCCTAGCCGCCACCGGAATTAGTGCTATTGGCTATCTCAGTTCCGGTGCTGCACTGCTGTTAACTGTACTGCGTCCAGCTATCCGAGGTTATCAATATTTAGCCCAACGGCTGACAACTATCCGCAGCCAATTTTTGTACCCCCGCGAAGATATTGTCGAACTCCGCAGCCGCTTTGCAGGGTTAGAATCTACAGTTAGAGACTTGACCAATCAATTAAGTTCAGACAATCCGAATTCGTGGGTGGCTGTCCAAAATCGGGAACAGGAAGCTATCAGAAGAGAATTAACTACGGTATCCGCATCTCTACAATCTTTGCAAGCGACAAATCAGGCAGAACACACTAAGCTCAGAAGAGATGCAGAAAGTGCGATCGCCCAACTCACCGATGACGGACAATTTCTCAACCACGTCCGCGAAATTATCCGCTTCTTTAAAGAATCGTAAACTCAGATGATTTTAGATTAAAGAATTGAATAATTGGGAATGACTGATGACTATCTGGCTTGAGAGCTGGCCTACCGTAAAACTCTGGCTCTAAACTGCTATCATTAGTCATTAGTCCAATTCCCAATCCTCAACATCCACTTGTCAATTACCTATCTTTAGATGGATGACAAATAGTCACAGGTAGTTAAAATTTTAATAAAAACCGAAATTTATCACTCTTCAGGAAGACTCAATTAAGGGATTTTCCCTAACAGCAATTTTTCGTAAACTATAACCAAAGATAGTTTGTGAATGAGCTAGCTTTGACCTAGTATTTAAATATAGCGCAAAGACCTTTTTGAAAAGATAACCCAGGAATAAATCATGACTAATCGCCAACCAATACCCCCCAAAGAAGAAGTTAGCAAATCAACACCGGCAGACGAACAAATCGAAGCCAATATGGAAGCACCCCACTACGACAGGGGCATTACTCCTGCGGAGACAGCAGCACGGCAAGAACGGGAAGGCGCTAACTTTATGCACACCACCACCGAAGGGAAGCAGAAAAGTGCCAAAACTGATGACCAAACCGATGACGAAAGCATTCACACCACAGATGGTTATACAGTAGACAAAGAAGGTCTCGTTAACAATTACGCGATCGAACCGGAAATGTACATCAACGAACCGGGCGATTTGAGAGCAAAAGAAGAAGCTGAAGCCGCAGAACGCGCTCGAATTCTAGCAGAAGTTAAAGATAAAAAAGGCGAGGAAGGAAAACTGACAACGGATGCAGACACCCGTGGCAAAGGGCCGGGCATTATCTAGATTGTGTGGTTGGTAGTTGCGTTTCAGCGCGCGAAATTGCAACTGCAAACCCAAGGGGCGGGTTTTTATAGTTCCGGCAGTTATCGATCGATATTTCCGGTACAGCCCGCCCCTATTTTGTTTTGCATATCGGTTTTTTGAGTTGAGAGGTTACATCATACATCTCTCAATTACCGTATCAATCGGCCAGTTTTCACAGCCTGCTCAAAAACGCCTTAAAATTCCTCAAGCTTTAACATTTTCCCTAAGCCAATTAAACTTAGCCTCAGCTAGCGCCAAATTTTCCAGAACGTTAGGATTGATATCCTCTCGTTCAAATTCTGGTTGATCTAATTCAATATTGCGACCGTATTCTATATGTCTGATCGTACCGCGCATCCTGTCTGCCAGACACAGTGAAATTCCATAATAAAACCGGGAAGCAAAGCCCATATCCTGTTGAAGTTTGATTACTAACTGTCGCCGGGGAATTGCCAGCAAGTGAGTTTCTTCCATTGCCTTCACCGTTGCCAAAGGAGGGCGAGCATCAATGAAAGAGACTTCTCCCACAAGTTCTCCGCTGGCTATTTTAGCTAGTTCTCTAGTCCGTTCAGCCTCGATCAAAACGCTCAAACTCCCCTTCAAAACAATGTAGAGCGCATCTATCTGTCTCCCTTCATGGATTAAAATCCCGCCCGGATCGAGAACTTCCTTTTTGCCTTTTTGGACGATCCAGTTGATATCGTCATTATTTAACTGGCTCAAAATAAAAAGTGCTTTTTTTCTGCTGCTGTCGGCCATAAGTTTTCGCTCTCGATCGCTTCTTCTTTCATATAAAATTTAGATGGCACGCGATCGCCACTTCTTCCGAAGCAGTCCTCGCTCAATACAGTTTTTTATCCTGCCTAACTTCTTTGCAAAACCCCTATGAGGTAGGCTTGGCCCATAGCAGATGAATCACGCTGAATCATAATCTCTAAATACTAGCATTTGTTAAACAATCTTCTTTAACTCGATCGGCCTCCCCAACATCCCGCCAAATGCCCTCTCCAAAGCCATCGGGTTCGTCCACACAGCTTTGGTACGGGATGGGGCGCGACAGACAATGCTCCGCGCCCAGTCTTGCTCACTAAATCGATCGCAAATCAGGATAGCCGGCCAACATATCGTCCGCGGTCAGAGTGTCCCCGCTGGCTTGAGGAGTCCACAGCACCTCAACCGCCAGCAACTGCTCGCTCGATACTCCCCCAATCTGGCGCAAAGCTTGGCGCAAATCTTCAGAATTTTTCACGGCTGGCAATTGCAATTTACCTTGAGAACCGACAATCACCGTCACCACAATATATTCTCCGGGATCTGAATTCAAATCAGAAGCAACCAGCGCACCATTTTCCTGCAAACCAGGCAGGATCTTGCTGCTCCCTGCTTGTCGGAGCTGGTTGTTATAATTCGAGAGCGTTTCTTCAGTAAATTTGCTGCGTTCTGCCAAAGAAAATTGATTAAACTTAGCTTCGGCTGCTTCTAAGCGAGTTTGCACAGATTCAGCGCCCGCGTAAGCCCAGTATTCAGGATGCCGTAGCAGCGCCAGGGTAGATTCTTGCAGCACTTGAGCGCGACCCGTAGCGGTATCGGTATCCGCTTTTAGCGCTAGGGCGTCGAGTTCGGCTTGCAAACCGCGGGCCTCTGCTAGCAAACCGACTTGCAAGCGGGCGACAGATACGGTGGTAGTAGGGGCGCTGTTGCCGAGTTCGTCAGTTCCACCCCCGGCGCGGCGGAAGCTTTGGACGAGGAAATTAGCAATCGAGATAAAAATCAAAATCGAGAACAGGCCGCCAAACCCGCCCCCAAAGCCAAAAAACGGCAGCAAGAACGGGAAACCGAAGCCGCCGCCAAACCCGCCACCATAGCCGCCGGGGTAGTAGCCTCCTCCCGACGGCGCGTAAGTGCGACTAGGAGACGAGTAACTGCGCGCCGGAGCACTAAAAGATCCGCCGCCGATGCGTCCTCCGCTGCGGGCCGCCAGAGCTCCATCAGCGTTACCGAGGGCTAGCGTCAGTACCAGACCGATCGCAAATAGTGATTTCAAAAGCGGTTTGATCTTTGAAATTAGTTGCTTGTACATAAGACCGTTACTATTCGATACATTTATAATTTACCGTCTATCCTCGCTTCTGGGCAGCCTGGTTATAGGTATGAAGCCAGCGAGATATCCGTACCAACCGATCCAACCACAGTTAGGCCTGAGTTTGCAAACGAGAAAAGCTGTAAAGAACTTGCATTCCTTACTAATTCATTCTTGCACCATTCTCAAGAGCCGGCTTTCGGGCCTGTTCCACAAAGACTGAATTTCCTGTGGCGATTACGGGTTGGGATATTCTAGCCCGCCCATAAAATGGTTATTGACAATAGTGCAACATCTCAGTTACTACAAACAATCGACCTCCTGGCTTTTACAGAACTTTACTTAAGTACAGGTCGATCGGCCAACAAGAAGCTTTAGACTTTTAAATAAACGCCGCCAGTCCTAGAAAGCAGGACTTAATCTACCGTAAACAAACATAATGTTTCCAACTCACCGCCCCCGCCGCCTCCGCAACCATCCCCAACTCCGCCGGATGGTACGGGAAAATATCTTGACAACCAGCGATTTAATTTACCCCTTATTTGCCGTACCGGGGGAAGCTTTTGCTAAAGAAGTCACATCGATGCCCGGAGTTTACCAGCTATCGGTAGATAAAATAGTAGAAGAAGCAAAAGAAGTCTACGACCTAGGCATTCCGGCTATTATTTTATTCGGCATTCCCGCAGATAAAGACACAGATGCTACAGGTGCTTGGCACGACTGCGGCATCGTCCAACAAGCGACGGAAGCAGTTAAAAAAGCCGTACCAGATTTAATCGTCATGGTCGATACTTGTCTGTGCGAATATACCAGTCACGGTCACTGCGGCTATTTGGAAGTCGGAGATTTAAGCGGCCGCGTCTTGAACGATCCCACCCTAGAATTGCTCAAGAAAACCGCAGTTGCTCAAGCTAAAGCCGGTGCAGATATTATCGCACCATCGGGAATGATGGACGGTTTTGTCGGAGCAATTCGTGAAGGATTGGACTCCGCTGGATTTGAAGATATTCCCATCATGTCTTACGCGGCAAAATACGCCTCAGCTTATTATGGCCCGTTCCGGGATGCTGCAGATTCTGCTCCGCAATTTGGCGATCGGCGCACCTATCAAATGGACCCCGGAAACGGTCGCGAAGCTCTCAAAGAAATTGCTCTAGACATTGCCGAAGGCGCAGATATGCTCATGGTTAAACCGGCTTTAGCTTACATGGACATCATTTGGCGCGTGAAGGAAGCAACTAATCTGCCAGTTGCTGCTTACAACGTTTCTGGGGAATATGCGATGGTGAAAGCCGCCGCCCTCAACGGTTGGATAGATGAAGAAAGAGTAGTGATGGAAACTTTGACAGGATTCAAGCGTGCTGGTACTGATTTGATTTTGACTTATCACGCCAAAGACGCCGCCCGCTGGCTGCAAAACTGATTCACTCGATTAGAGATTAGAGATTAAATAATTGACTCCACAGCACAATCTTCGGGTGTTTTCGTGGAGTCAATACCTCTCTCGATAGATGATTTTTGAGCAATTAGGCAACACACTAGCTATGGCTTACGCTGACCGATAAACGACGCCTCGAAACCGGGTTTTTACAGTTTGGGTGGGCTGTAAGGAAATAGACGTGAGAAAAAACCCGGTTTCTCTGTAGACAAACTCCAAACCCCCTAAAAAATCAGTCATTCCCCATCTAAAATATCTAATCTAAAATCTCAAATCGTATGAGTTATAAGTGGGGAATTTTGACTCAAAGACTTTTTTACAAAATTCACCCCAAAAAGTATTAATAATCACCGAAATTAGTTAGAAAATATGTATAACTAAAAATAGTTTTGTAAATCGGGAATTAAATCATTGATTGTTCCCAAGCAAAATCAACTTTCACTCCTGTAAAACAGTAAAAGTAACACACTTTAGATACCACTTGAAGGCAGATTGAGCATGACATCAACGACTAGGGATTCCAGTCACATTCAATTTTGTATAGGTCGCGATCGCGCAGACATCGTACAGATCCAAGAACTATTTAAAGCCGCCGCCTTTTGGGCGAGGGAACGCAAGATAGAAGATTGGGAAATTGCGATCGCCAACAGCGAACCCGTGGTTACAGTTTGGGACGGCTCACGGGCGATCGGCTTTGCCAGAGCCACCTCAGATGGGATCTATCGAGCTACCATCTGGGATGTCGCCATTCACCCGGATTACCAAGGTGCAGGACTCGGCCGTAAATTAGTGCAAACCGTCTTGAGTCACCCTCGGATGTGCCGAGTAGAGCGAGTTTACCTGATGACAACTTACAAACAAAGCTTCTACGAGCGCATCGGTTTTCAGAAAAACGCTAGCACCACCATGGTACTTGAAAATCAGCTTCTAGAAGAGAATCTCGAATTAGAAATTAGCAACGGCGAATTGCTAACTGCTAATTGTTAAATAAGCAGAAAACTTGCACCCAAATTGCCTCAAAATCTCTTAAATGTAGGGTGCGCAGCGCGCACCTTACTCCCGATAAATAATTTCCCTCTTCCTTCCTTCTTCACTCTTTCATCTTGACGCTTGACTTCTTCCCTCCATCCCTCAATCCGTTAAAAAATCCATTCCCTTCTTCGTTCTTCACGAATTTGCCAAAGGAATAGAACACTGAGTTCGGTTAAAATTGCACTCTTCGGACTCAGAAGGCACGGCCAGAACCTCCAACTTGCCGCTCATCAAACTTAAAAGAGTCTGATTCATCAATAACCTCATTCCTGAAGACACCTGAGAATTATCGCTGCTCTTGGTAACATCACACTCCAAATCGTGCTTCAGCAAATCCCAAGACTCGCTCCAAGCACTCACTGAACGCTGATCGTCCACCCAAATGTGAACGTACCCAGATTCCGGTGAAGCGTGGGCAGACACAGAAATACTCCCCTCCTCCATCTGAGCAACAGCAGTATCTACCAAATTTACTAAAACTTGTCTAAACCTCGGCAAATCTGCCAATACATAAATCCCCGGATCGGGTGGCAATATCTCCAAACGAATGCCGCGATTAGCAGCTTGCAAGTAAGTTAAATCATCAACCTCGTCAAAAACTTTAGCTAACTGAATCGGCTCAATATCCATCCTTTCAGTGCCGTGTTCAGTTTTAGCAACAGAGATAATTTCATCTATTAATTTCACCAACTTGAGTGCCGCGGCGTGAGCTTGCTCGACAAACTCTCGTTCCTCAGCAGGATCGTCGCACAAATCCGAGAGAATTAATTGCAGCGTACCAATCATAGTGCTCAGGGGCGATCGCAACTCGTGAGAAGTTCGAGCCAAAAAACCAGCCTTAAATTGGCTCATCTCCGATGCCATCTGATAAGCCAATTGAGTTTGCTTAAGTTGCTCGGAAAGGGCATCAAACTTCTCTAAGTGAATTTCTTGAGGAGGAGGTGCCACTTTGGGAGCAGGCTCGGGCTGTTGCGAGCTTTTTTGCCGCAGGCGCCAAATCAAACTGCTTCCCAAACCCAGCCCCAGTCCCATACCTAAATATATAAAGTCGCTCCAGCCGATCGGCGCCATATTGCTTTGCCTTGGAGTTTAGCTTTTAGCATTCTAACTCGATAGTGCCTTGTCGCAAGATTTCCCAATCGCTGCCAGTCCATTTAGCCACAGTCGAAGGCAAACTCGAAGCTGTCGTCGCTGTTGCTAATTCAGAAGGAACTAATGTCCAGACTTCCGGAAACTGAGCCTCAATTTCTGCCACCGATTCCAGAGGCGGCTGGCCGGATACATTAGCACTGGTAGTAGCCAAAGGGCCTGTCTGCTCTAGAATCTTGAGCGCAAGGGGAAAGTTAGGAACTCGTACTCCGATTGTAGTCGGATCGATGGGATTCATGGCCGCCGGGACTTTTGGCGAAGCCGGCAGCACCAAAGTTAACGCCCCCGGCCAATAGGATTCGGCTACTTGCTGCCACAATTTTAACTCTGCTGGGCTTCCCTGCACGTAAGGCCACAAAGCCCTCGCCGATGCTGCCATCAAAATCAGCGGTTTGTCTTGACTGCGGCGTTTAGCTGCAAAAATCAACTCCGAGCGATCGGGACGCGCAGCCAAAGCGGGTACAGTATCTGTAGGAAAACTGACGATATGATTACCAGAAATTGCCCCTTGAATCAAGGAGTCGATCGAAACTTGCGCCATTCGATTTTAGATTTTAGATTTTAGATTGAGGAATTGCGCCTGCATTTTCTTGAAATAATTATAGCCGCTTTTCCCGATATTGTTGTGTAGCAATTCTCGGAAATCTGACAATTGCTCTTCACCGCTGAATGCACGCTTGGGAACTATAAAGTACGATTTTCTTGACATCGGATAGAGAGACGGTACAGGATAAATCAATAATAAATTTTGGGTTTCAATAAAGACTTTAAAAGCTTCCCATTTAAAGTTTCCTTCCCAACTCGGAGTTTTAAGTGCCAGCCGCTCTCCTATCACTTCCACAGTCGTAGGTTCCCCCCAGTTCATCTCCATCAAGCCCCTAGGCATCTCTATGTTTATGTCGCGGGGGTTCACCAAAAAAATATCTACAATTTTAGCCAATAAGACTAGCAGGGCTACAAAAACAACGCCCACCACTAACAAGTAGATTTCTTTGAATATAATTGCTATCACAATAAAGGAGACTCCTATTAGTAATTCCCTTTTAACGGATTTTCTATTGAGAGATTTTGAGGTTTGTTCTGTATCCCCATCAAGAGCTTCCATGGAATCTTGAAAATTCAGTTGAAACTCAAAATTTCTGGCTTGCATATCAACAACGTGAGGAACTGGCGGAATATTGCTGTATAGCAATTCTCTAAACCCTTGAAGCTGCTCTTGATTAAATGATTTTTTTGGAAAAAAATGCGGTATGTTGGAAAACTCGTCAAAATAGATAACGAACAAACTTTTTGTCTCTAACCAGTGCGAGTAAAATAGCCACTTGAGTTTGAGGCTAATCTTTGCAGTTTCTAACTCCAGTCCACATTCAGTCATTTTTAGAGTAACAAGTTCGTGCCAAATATTAGTTCTCTGTCTCCAGGGAGAGAGTAAATGAAGTCCCAAAAATTGAAATAGCCAATGAATAAGTTGTAAAATTGCCCATATTAACAAAAAAGGTCCAACTGAAATTCCCGGTTCGATGCCAAATTTTATCGTCGGAAAGAAAAGCATATACCAAAAGAAAAACCGATTGAAGGAGCTGATATTGCACCACCCTAGGAACTTGACAAGAGGGAGGTAGCAGATGCCAAAACCTAGAATGAAATAACCCCAGAGGGGATGTTGGCCAGCAATAATATTGGCAATTCCCCACCCCACAAGAACGACAGGAAGACTCCACAACTCGACTGTCTCGAAAGGATTCAATTTCCGGGAAATTCTATTAGCTTCTAAATATTCTTTGAAAGTAAACTGGTATTCCAACTTCACAGTGATACCTCTTGGGTGCTGAGTGCGATCGCAGTTTTTACCCCAACTATAATCTCTCAAAATCAAGCAAGTATACAGAGTTGAAAAATTCTCTCTTTGCTAGCCTTGCTTCCTACCGCCGATAGGCTAAAGCAAACCGATCAATTCCTGCTAAATCAGAAAATATCTGAACTTCACGGTAACTCCCGTGACTTTGCAGCATATCAGCTACCGCCTCAGCTTGTCCCGCCATCATCTCCACCAACCAAACTCCCCCGGATTCTAAATAATCGGGAGCCGTTTCTACCAAATGCCTGATGCAATCTAACCCGTCCAAACCGCCATCTAACGCCAAATGAGGTTCGTGCTTCAAAACTTCCGGTTGCAGAGTCAGCACGGTGCTGCTGGGAATGTAAGGCGGGTTAGAGACCATGCCACTAACGCAACCTTTAAGAAAGGTTAGCGGTTCCCACCACAAACCTTGATAAAAATTAATTCGCGATGCAAAACCCAAATTCTCAGCATTCAGTTGAGCAACTGCCAAAGCTTCCGAACTGCAATCTACTGCATAAACCCTAGCATTTGTCAACGCAGAAGCCAAGCCGATCGCGATCGCCCCGCTGCCCGTCCCCAAATCCACCCAATGCGATTTGGCAAATTCTCCCCCCCGAAGCTCCCAGAAGTTTAAATCTTCTCCCCCCCTTAGTAAGGGGGGGTTGGGGGGGGTAGATTTTTGATTAATATTTTCTGCTTCTAAACGGCTTTTAACAGCTTCTACAGCCAAATCGATCAGCAATTCCGTTTCAGAACGCGGAATTAGCACCGCCGGCGTTACTTTGAGCGAAAAATGCCGCCAATGTGCAACTCCCATTAAATACTGCACCGGCACCCGTTCCTGCAAGCGCCGCTGCCACAATTGAGCAAGTTCAGATAAAGACAACTTTAATTCTATTTTTGGCAAATCTTTAAACGACTCCAAACGCAGAGCCAACCTATCCAAACCAGCCAGCTCTTGCAACAGCCAGTCGATTTCTGCTAGGGGAATGTCATAGGTAATCGCCTCGGTTTTAGCTTGATTCATCCACTGCCAAACCTCTAAACCCGAAACTAACATAAGACTTTGGTAATAATTGCTAATTGCTAATTTCTAATCCGTAAATAGTAGGTTGAGTCGAGAAACCCAACCTACTAATCAATGACTGATAACTGATGACTGCTGGCTAAGTATTAGCGAGCCGGTCGAGCTGGAGCCGGAGAGGCTGGAGCCGGCCGAGCTGGAGCCGGAGCCACCTGTTGATTTTGGCCCGCACCAGAAGGTTGGAGCGATCGCACAAATTCCAGCGACTCCCGCGACGGAATCAAAATCATTTGGGTCAAAAACGGGTCGTTCTCAGTACGCAAAGCTTCCAAAACGCTCTCCAAGTTCACCACCTCAATCTTAATTGTGGCGGTCACGTTCGGCTGCTGCTGCTTAAAACGATCGACCATGCCCTGTAAATCCTCCTTGTTAAAAAACAAGGGAATCACCTCTTGCTGACCCCGCTGAATCGTCAAATAACCATTTTCCGCACCGCCTCTGGCCAAAAACAGAGGTACACCGTTGAACTCGTTAACTTGTTGACCAGTCTGCTGAAGTACAGTTTTAGCCGACTGCACCTGCTGCGGAGCCGGAACGAAAGCAAATTGAACTTCCTCCGGCTTGCCTTTATTTGCTTGAGTGATCTGATAAATTTCGCCCAGGGAGACCGGCATCACGCGCACCGAGGCCGCCAACTGAGGATTTCTGGTTTTCAGTTGATCGACAAAAGCTTGAGCATCTTTTTGGCTGATGAAAATTCCCGCCACGGAAGCATTACCAGTTTGACCCTGACCCTGCTTGGGAACAGAAGCGATCAGGGGCGCACCCTGAGCGTCTGTAATCGTAAATACTGGCACCGATCGCAATTTTTCCAAAATTTGCGGCTCCGGCAGTGCCAGTGCAGACATCTTGCCAATTGGGGAGGGGCCCAGCAGAGTGCTGCCGACAATTCCCAATATTGCGCCCAAACGAACTAATGATTTCATGTTTTTTCCATCAGGAGCGATCCTGAAACACATTAACGCAAAGACTGGCGACTTAACACGATCGTCAAAAACTGCCTCAATTTGTTTTCATTTTGACGAAATGTAAACATCTGAGACAGTTCTGCTTAAATCTATTATTTAACATTGTGCGATCGGGATGACAGGATTTGAACCTGCGACATCCTGCTCCCAAAGCAGGCGCGCTACCAAGCTGCGCTACATCCCGGTGTTATAGTTAGCTAACCTCTAACCATTAACACACAAAACCGCTTGCTTGTCAAGCTTTATTAAATATTTAGCTCTAGATACAGCTAAGGCAAAGTTTTTTTCAGGTTGTGCGGTTTGACCCCACCCAAAAACCGATACCAGCCCCTAACTCCTATCGTGATCTGCTCACAATTTTAGACCCTAGTTCAAGCTCCCAGATTCATCTGTGGAATAAATCTCAAATAGTTTCTTCAACTGAGGGCGACTCGACTGACGGGGACTTGACGGCTCAACTGAGCGCCGATCGTCTGGAATCACTCGCCGCAGTCTCAAATCTCAAATCGACTGACAATACTTGCACAGTTTCATAACTGGTATGCTGCCGAGATACATCCACGGGTAACTGACCGCAGCGCACAGGTGCAGTTGGTGTTGGCAGCGTCAATATTGTATTGTATTTCCTCAACAAATCAACGCCGACCTGCACCTCGCTCGCTAATCTGGATACCAAAACATACCTTTGATCCCCTCTGGATCGGACATAAAGCCCAAATTGCGGTAAAAGTCCACCACTTGAGGGTCAGCAAATAAGGTAATGTTGCTGATATCTTCACTGCGGAGTTTTTTAATTATGTATTTCATCAGCGCCTTGCCCATGCCCTTGCCCTGGTAGTCGGGATGAACTACCACATCCCAAAGCGTGGCATTAAAAGCATGGTCTGAAGTCGCTCTGGCGAAACCCACCAGCCGTCGCTGGCTGCCCCGCATCTCCCACATAGAGACGACTAGGAAGCTGTGCTGAATAGCTTTTTTGACTTTACGCAGGGGACGGCGGGACCAACCCACTGCATTACAAAGTTCTTCGAGTTCGTAGAGGTCAATGTCCCGATCGCAACTGAAAAAGATGCGAGCGTTGCCGCTGGCGGGTTTGCGAAACGTTGGGGAAAGCGGATCGCCTAACCCAACAGCCACATCTTCCTCAAAATCCGCTGTTTGGGGTACAGAGGCAGACTCAGAACTACTAAATAAGTTTTTCCAAAAACCCATGCAGGCGCGGTTAAGGTAGTAGAAGTTGGACGACGAGAAAGAGAACCCGAAAGATAAATCCACTCCGATCGGCGTGGGATGAATTGCGGGTAACCTCTTGAGGAACAGTTTACGGTACACTCATCTTACGCCGAAAACAGGGATTTGTCGTCCAACATTGAGTCTGCGCTTTTTTGATTCTGTCAAGTTTGGTAGAACTGTTCTGCTAGCCAGTGCCCGGACAACCCGCTTTTAAGGTAAAATTTGTTGCCGAACCAGGACAGAGGCATTTTGGGAATTGCTTCTTTTGAGTGCCGCCGATCGCGTCGGAACTTATACCCTTGGTGGGAAATAGCACTGGAATGGCGCAACGGTGACATTCTCGTGATAAGTTCTCAGACAGATTTGACTTTTGCTTTTAGTGAGGAGACGGGCACAATTTAAGTCGAATCGTCGAATCGAAAATCCCATTGCCATAAGGCATGGAAGAGTCAATACCTCATATATCTCCCGCACCTTCTCCTCAATTATGGCTTCGGGTTTAAAACCATCTACACTAGAACTCCTCAAGCGCTTTAACCGAGCGTTTCCGCAGTTTTATGAGCAATTTGTCAGCAGCGAAATCCAGTTGCAAAACCTCAAATTAGCTTACCAGCTTTACAAAACTCGGCAAGCAGTCATCGAAATTCGAGCCGAAGGTAACAAAAGTGCCCTGCATTTTGCTTACCGGAACCAGTCTTTTCTACTGAGCGATATTTTTGGAGTGCTCGCGGCCTACGGACTGACAATTCACAGTCTGAGTCTGTACGGTCAAATTTACCCGCCCATGCTGGTATTTATCAAATTGGTCGTATCTCGCGGTGGCAAGGTATTGGCAGATAAAACAGCAGAAAACGTCTGTAGAGCCGTTCGAGAGGCCTTGGCGGGACATTTTGAGGTTGAAGAGATGTTGGCGGTGGAATTTAATTTAGACGCGGGTTTGGAAGATGTGGCAACTGAATTCTACGTCGATCCGGTTTTCCACTTGCCAGCTTTGCTGATTGAAGCAGATAATCAACCTGGACTTTTTTACAAAGTTATGTATGCCATCTGGCAAGAGGATTTGTTGGTCGTAAATGCTAATTTGCTGGTTTGGCGGGGGCGAACTCGCCTAATTCTCTACTTGTTGGGGCCCAATGAAAGTTTAATCCCCGAGTATTTGGGGCAGAAAATCGCTGAGGGGGTGCGACAAAGATTGCTGGGCGAGCGATTTTAGGGCAAGTTAGCGATGATATCTAAATAACTAGATTTCTCTAAGCAGACATTAGTTTACAGAAGTTTTCCAGTGAGATAGGGCAAAAAGATCGACACCATTACCATTGTTCGTACAAACGAGTCTAGATAGCGGTTATTATAAACACGGGAGACCCCGAAACGATGTTGTCAAGCTTTTTAAGCTTGATGGCGTACTTTATCTACAAAATAACCGCCTTAATAGAAAAGATGTGCCAAAGACATAGGGGAGTTTTACCAGCAATATAGCAATTCTTGCAGGAGTCGTAAATTTTTTACCCCACCCCAACCCACCCCGAACCCGATCTGAGTTTCTAATAAATTCACCAATGATGGAAGGATTGCTATATTGCTGACTTTTTTTAGTTTGTAAAATCAGCTTGCGGAACTACACGCAAAAGTCGTAAGTATTCGCAAAAATCCCCTAAAATTACGTATTACCTCTTTCAAAACTAGGTATAACTAAGGCTACTTAGCTATACCTAGTGATAGATTAAAGCAGTCTTGAATCATCACAATTTTTCTGGTTTAAAGTTAAATGTGGAAGGTACGAACTTAATTTTGGACTAGACTACCAAAATATTTGTAATCGAAATTGATACTGAGATTCCGAGGATTTACGATTTACAAATCGGCTAAAAATGGGAAAAATGTTGTCGAAAAAGGCGCTTCAAAAATCGCGCTGATGTATGTCATGCTTGCGAGTATCATACAGCAGACAGAAATTTGAATACTGCAAAAAACATATAACGCTGGGAGAGAAGGAATATTTATTCCAGGGCGATCGGATAAAAGGGCAAGTTAGGCCAAGATTGCCAGTGAAGTGGAGAAAAATCTTGTAGCGTTAACTTAAGACCGCGCGTTGCAGCAGGAAGTAAGAGGTAAATCGATAAAGTTGAGTCTTCTTGACTTACTTATAGCGCTTCTTGAGTAGATGAGGTAAGCAATTTCACTGAAAAAGCTTTAGAAAACAGGGTTTCGGCGTACTCTCTCTTTCTGAGAAAGGCTATACATAGGTTTACATAGGTCTTATGGAGCGGGTAGGATAAAAGTATGGCAACAATCGACATCCTAGGGGTTCGGCACGCTTACGATTTGACGGCTCCGACTGCTACTTCCCCGGTTCTGGTATTTGTCCATGGCTGGCTGTTAAGCCGCCACTACTGGCAACCTTTGACCGATCGCTTGGCATCAAACTATCAGTGCCTTACCTATGATTTACGGGGGTTTGGCGATTCTCAATCGGACGCAGGCGATGCTCGTCCATGTTCCAAACCGCTAAATTCCTGTTACACTCCCGCAGCTTACGCTCGCGATTTGGAACTTTTACTCGAAAAACTCGATATATCTTCTGCTTGGCTGGTGGGACACTCTCTGGGCGGTACGATCGCTCTATGGGGAGCCAGCCAATTGTCTGATCGTATTAAAGGTGTGGTCTGCATCAATGCAGGGGGTGGCATCTATCTTAAGGAAGAATTCGAGCGGTTTCGAGCGGTAGGCAAGCAGCTAGTAACAATGCGTCCCGCCTGGCTGCCTCGCTTGCCCTTAGCAGATTTCGTCTTTGCCCGCGATTCTGTAGCCCGCTCGATCGGAAGATCTTGGGGACGGCAGCGCTTAATAGATTTCGTGGGAGCTCATCCAGAGGCAGCTTTGGGGGCTTTGTTGGACTCGACCACAGAAGCGGAGATTCACCTCTTGCCACAAATTGTGTCCCAACTCAAGCAGCCTGTTTATTTTATTGCCGGTACTAAAGACAAAATTATGGAACCAAAATACGTGCTGCATTTGGCTAGCTTTCATTGGATGTTCCAAGGTTGCGGCGAGAATGTCCTTCAGCTTCCCGATTGTGGCCATTTGGCAATGGTGGAACAGCCGGATGCAGTGGTTAGTTACCTGCAAAATATTCTGAAACAACACACTTAAAGCGAATTGGGTCCAGGAAAGCCGACGAATCAGGCATTGGACTCAGATCCGGTTCGGGGAAACGAAGCTCCCAAATAGAAAGTTATAGCAGAAGGAAAAAGGAAGAAGGAAGAAGGCTTTAGTTGTTCTCTAGGAGAGAGGAAAGTAATTGGCTAGATGGGGAAAGTGCGATTAAGAACGTCCTAAGCGTCCGGGCGGTTGCTATACAAGTTACAAGTTAAAACATTCTTCCTTCTTGCCTGTTCCTTCTGCCTTTGCCTAAATCTGTTATCTTAAATAGATAAGTCTGCCCGCTCGCCCTCTTCGGACAGACGTTTCGATTAAATAGTGGCTTTCAACTCTAAATTCTAATTCTGCTTAAATATCTGTGCGCGTTAACCTCACCGATCGGCAACAACACATCCTTTGGGCAACGGTTCGCCACTACATAGCTACAGCGGAACCCGTTGGCTCAAAAGCTTTGGCTGACGAATTCAACCTCAGCGTCAGCCCAGCTACAATTCGCAATGCGATGGGGACTCTTGAAAAAGCTGGACTGCTTTATCAGCCCCACACTTCGGCAGGACGAGTCCCCTCTGACTCCGGCTACCGAATTTATGTAGACCAGTTGATTCAACCCTCTGATACGCTCGCCCGCAAGGTGGAACAGGTACTAGACCAACTCAATTGGTCGGATGGTCGCATGGACGCGGCACTCCGTGGCGCTGCTCAAATCCTGGCAACTATCAGCGGTTACATAGCCATGATCACCATACCGCAAACCAATATGGCTTGCTTGCGCCACTTGCAACTGGTGCAGCTAGAGCCGGGAAAGGTGATGCTGATCGTGGTGACGGATGCTTACGAAACTCAATCGGTTTTGGTGCAGTTGCCGAGGGACGCAGAAGGTAACACGCCTGATGCCGAAATCGTCGATCGCCAATTGCAGATTTTGTCGAATTTTTTGAACACCAAGTTGCGCGGACGATCGCTCTTGGAACTCTCGGCTGTAGACTGGAGCGAGTTAGACCGGGACTTTGAGCTGTACGCTGAGTGGGTGGGAACGATGCTGACTGCTTTGAGCAGCCGCCAAAGCAATCCAACCTACACGCGTATTCTAATCGGCGGTTTGGCAGAAGCGCTGCGCTTGCCTGAGTTTTCGCAGTTGCAGCAAGTTCAAACTTTGGTGCAATTGCTCGAACAAGAGCAGGAACTGCTTTGGCCTTTGATTTTTGAATCGCCTGAGTTAGACACCCCCGGCAAGCGGGTAACGGTGCGTATTGGTTCGGAAAATTCCTTAGAACCAATTCGTGGCTGTACTCTGATTTCTTCGACTTACCGCCGGG
Source organism: Microcoleus sp. Pol12B3 (assembly GCF_036701355.1). Classification (NCBI taxonomy): domain Bacteria; kingdom Bacillati; phylum Cyanobacteriota; class Cyanophyceae; order Oscillatoriales; family Microcoleaceae; genus Microcoleus; species Microcoleus sp. Pol12B3. The sequence continues at coordinate 5,425 of NZ_JAUBQS010000072.1, read as the reverse complement.
GATCGGTCCCGGTGGGTAGTGTTGGGGTTTTGGGACCGACGCGGATGGTTTACGAAAATGCGATCGCGGTGGTGGAAGCGGCAGCCGATTATTTGTCAGAAGCTATTGGTGGAAATCGAGTTAGTTTTCCTGATGGCGATCGAGGGCGATCGGATCATCCCTTGTTAGATGCACCCTAATGTGATATCCCCAAGCTTAACTGGCTTGGGGTTTGATTGTCTGTGGACGTACTCGCAACCTTTATAAACCGGGTTTTGTGACAAAAAACTTAGGCTTTTATCCCACATTCCGCACCTTGGGGTGTTACACAGCATATTTACGCAGAAAACTATATCTTTAAAGTAATAAATTATGCTTTTAAAAAATTTTTTATACGTTAATCTACGGTATTATAGTATAACTTATAGTTTTATTGCTGCATAAAAATAAGTAAAAACCGATAGTGACACTTGAGGGTGCGCAATGTGGTTTTATACTCTTTGTGGGGTAAGAAACTAAAGCTTCGCGCTTGACCAGAGAGTTTCGTAAACAACCCGGTTTCTGCGTCCATGAGCGACTCGGAAAGTGGCAGGAGTTGCGGGCGATCGACTTTCCAGCGATCGGGAGCAAGAGATGGCGATGGTGAGCGATCGCGCATTTAGAGAAAGTGGTCGCGGAGTGTTAGTCGAATGGGAGGTTTAGCAGCTTAACCGATGAGTTTTGTTGCAAACCGGGTGGGCGATCCCCCGCCCTAGGGATAGCGGCTGCGACAAATAAATTGAGGAGGCGCGAACCCCGTGATCGTCGATTCCCAAGGCAGCAGAATGTCAAAATATTAAGACATTTTAGAGAGTTCGTCAAAAACAACTAAAAAAGATTAGTGTGGAGATGAAAGCAATATTTCTTTTGGGAATAGCCCGGCTTAGACAATTGCAAATAACTTGCAGTGAATTTGGCTTGATTGCAATTCAAAAAAAAATTAACTGCTGAGTTAAGCTCGAAACTAAATTTAGGGAATTTTCTTTTAGCATTCAATGAAATCGACTGATAAAACTAAGAATACCTTTGCGATAACAACGCCTCTGTATTATGTAAACGATTTACCTCACGTTGGCAGTGCTTACACGACTATGGCTGCAGACGCCCTAGCCAGATTTGAGCGGCTGCGGGGTAAATCTGTTTTGCTGGTGACGGGGACCGACGAACACGGGCAGAAAATTCAGCGGACAGCCGAGAGTTTGGGACGATCGCCCCAAGCTCACTGCGATTCAGTGGTTCCGGCGTTTGAGGCGCTTTGGGAGCAACTCGACATCCAGTACGATCGCTTCATCCGCACAACTTCGCGGCGCCACGAGTACATTGTCAAAGAATTTTTCCAACGCGTCTGGAACTCCGGCGACATCTACTTGAACCAGCAACAAGGCTGGTACTGCGTCTCCTGTGAAGAATTTAAGGATGAAAGGGAATTGTTGCCGGGAAATCGGTGTTCCGTCCACACCAGCAAGGAAGTTGAGTGGCGCGACGAGGAAAATTACTTTTTCCGTCTCTCGCGGTATCAAGACCAACTGCTGGCATTGTACGCAGAACGTCCCGACTTCATCGCGCCGGAAAGCCGACGCAACGAAGTGCTCAGTTTCGTCAACTCTGGACTGCAAGACTTTTCGATTTCTAGAGTGAATCTCGAATGGGGTCTACCAATGCCAGTTGACCCCAGTCACAGCATCTACGTCTGGTTTGACGCTTTGCTGGGATACGTCACCGCCTTGCTAGATCCGGACAGCGACCCGCTGTTGGAGAATGCTTTATCTAAATGGTGGCCGGTTGACTTGCACTTGATCGGCAAAGATATTCTTCGCTTCCACGCAGTTTACTGGCCGGCAATGCTGATGTCAGCGGATCTGTCGGTGCCGGGTCGCGTTTTCGCACACGGGTTTTTGACCAAAGACGGCAAAAAAATGGGAAAAACGGAGGGTAATACTTTAAACCCTGTCGAATTGGTCAATAAATACGGCGCTGATGCAGTACGTTACTATTTCCTCAAAGAAATTGAGTTCGGAGAGGATGGGGATTTTAACGAAACTCGGTTTATCAATATATTGAATGCTGAGCTAGCAAATGATTTGGGAAATTTGCTTAATCGTACCTTAAACATGGCTCGCAAATATTGCGGTGCCTGCGTACCAAATGTGTTAGGAGAAAACATTGAGGGTGACAACCTTCTCAAGGCTATGAGCCGGGGTTTGGGCGATCAAGTAGCGGGTTTTTACGAAGACTTGGCTTTTAGCAAGGCTTCCGAAGCCGTGCTTGCATTAGTTCGAGCCGGTAACAAGTTTATTGATGTGCAAGCACCTTGGAGTTTGTACAAGCAGGGACAGATCGAAAGTGTCGAACAGGTGCTATATTCTGTTCTGGAATCTGTTAGACTAGCATCTTACCTTTTATCGCCGATTATTCCCAATATCAGCAACGCTATCTATCAGCAGCTAGGTTTTTCAATTGACTTTAACGATCGAGTTACAGTTAACAGTTTAGCAAATTTTGCAGCTCATGCTGCCTGGGGCGCTTTGCCTGCAAACCAAACTCTGGGGGAACCCCAACCTGTTTTTAAGCGGCTCGAACTGCTGTAAACAGTACCTTCTTAGTTGACAGCCAGCGCTCTGGGTGTTATGACAGACTACGAATTAGCAGTTATTTCCTTACCAATCTTTCATAAAAATTGAGGCATAACAATCATGTTGAATAGAATAGAAAGCAACGACCTTTTTACGCCGGAACAGGTTCTAGAAAATCGGGGTAGAGTGGCAATTTTTATTGACGGTTCTAACCTTTTTTACGCAGCTTTGCAGTTAGGAATTGAGATTGATTACACTAAGCTGCTGTGCCGTTTAACTGCGGGTTCGCGGCTGCTACGCTCTTTCTTCTACACAGGTGTCGATCGCACTAATGAGAAACAGCAGGGGTTTTTGTTGTGGATGCGCCGCAACGGCTACCGCGTGATTTCTAAGGATTTGGTACAGTTGCCAGATGGTTCTAAGAAGGCGAATTTGGATGTAGAAATCGCTGTGGATATGATGGCTTTAGTAGGTTCTTACGACACGGCGGTACTGGTAAGCGGTGACGGCGACTTAGCTTATGCTGTAGACGCTGTGAGCTATCGCGGTGTGCGGGTGGAGGTGGTGAGTTTGCGATCGATGACGAGCGACAGTTTGATTAATGTAGCCGATCGCTATATCGATTTGGAAATGATTAAGGACGACATCCAAAAAACATCGCGCCCTAATTATGCTTACCGCCCTTTGTCTGGTCTGAGCTTGATGGAGGAACACGACGACAGATAGGGATTTGGTAATGGATAATGCGTAACGGGTAATGGGTGATGGTTAATGGTTTGAATAATGGAGAATTAGAAGTTAAAATTTTTAACAAAGCATGAAACTTTTTTAATTTTTGATTAAGTGTTTTTCAATACCCAATTATCAATTACCGATTCCCAATTACCGATTGCCAATTCCCAATGCCCAATGATTAATCTCACATCCCCACTTTCCCATTTCAAATCCCCAAAATGGAGGCTGCTATTTTTAGCAGCACTGCTTTTGGGGATTGATTCTTGTTCGGTTCCGCAAGAGACTCAAAAGAATAAATTAGCTGAGGATCTCCAAACTGCTCAACAGTCAAACAGCACTTTAACTTTAAACAAAGTAACTCTAGAACAAGCAAACGAAAAGGGCGAGACGTTCTGGAAAGTAAACTCGCAAAATGCCGTTTACAGCAAAGATAAAAAGATAGTTAACGTTGAGAAACCTGTAGGCAAATTGTTTCAGGACGGCAAAGAGATTTATGACATTCAGGGAGAAACCGGGCAGGTATTTCAGGAAGGAAATCAGGTTTTTCTCAAAGGTAACATAGTCGCTACAGACCTGAAAAATGGAGTGGTGTTACGCGGAAATGAGTTGGAGTGGCGACCAAAGGAGGATGTTTTAGTTGTCCGTAACAATTTGACGGGAGAGAACAAACAGGTGACGGCTTCAGCGAAGGAAGTGCGGGTTTTCAGCAGGGCTAAGAGGATGGAGTTATTCGGTTCTGTGGTGGCCAATGTTAAAGATCCGATTTTGCAATTGCGAACCGAGCACTTAGTGTGGTTTGTGGGGCAACAAAAGGTAAACAGCGACAAACCCACTCAAATAGACAGATACAAAGATAAAATAGTAACAGACAGCGGTTTTGCCGACCAAGTAGATGTAGACTTAAAGACCAAAATTGCGACGCTGACAAAAAATGCTCAGTTGATGCCATCAGACCCACCGCTGCAAATAGAAAGTAGTTTGATGAGTTGGAATTTTCCCGCGCAATATGTGATATCGCCCGGGCCTGTGAAGGTTTTGCACCGCGTGGAAAAGGTGACGATGACTGGCGATACGGGGCGCGGAGATTTAGAGAAAAAAATATTTTATTTGACGGGCAATGTGGTAGGAATTGGGGAAAAACGTCAAGCTCAATTAAATACCGATCGAGTAACGTGGTATTTAACTAACCAGACTTTCGACGCGGAAGGAAATGTGGTTTACAAGCAACTAAATCCGGTGTTTAATTTGACTGGGCCGAGGGCAGCGGGAGAGCTGAAAAATCAAACTGTGATTGTCAAAGGCGACGGTGGCGGTGGCCAAGTGGTTACGGAATTTGTACCGGACGAGTATAAGGGAAATTTGGGACAGTAGAGGGAGTTGCAACTGCAGATGTTGGCAGATGAACGCAGGGGAAAGCGGATATAATTAAGATTGGATTTAGTAAGGAGCGGTTGGGATGACAACAACTTTAGAAAAGTTAGAAGGACTCGATGAATCTATCTTAATTGATGGGTTCAGTTGTAGAGAGTTTAAGGCTGTTGAAAAGTTGCTCTCGCGTTCCGGGGTGAGACTGCAGTTTTTAGATAGGGTATTTGAGATTAAGCTGTTCAGCATCTAAAACGCATATTGTACTATAGCAATCCTGGCGGGGTGACAACCCCGCCGCAACCCAGATAGAGAGAGGTGTTAACCGACTTGTGGTAAAAAAAGATAGGTCAGAAGAAGGTTCCCAACGACCTATCAAAAAATATGCTACCCCTATTTTATCAGACACATCTCCAACAACACTTAACTCGCGCTCAGTTTTTAGTATTAGGCATCTTGCTCGAACTGCTGCAATCTCAAAGACAAGTAAAGTTAGAACGATTAGCCTCTGTGTTTCCCTACCCGATTACTACCGAAAGTCGGCGTCGCAAATTACAAAGGTTCTTGAGTTTACCTCAATTAACGATCGAGCGGATTTGGTATCCCATTATTACTTACAGCACTTCCGGATGTTATGAGGTACAGTAGCAGCAATTCGTAAACCAGTTTTTGAGATGTTTCGGATTAATTAAGTCAAGAGCCACAGCAATTATGGTGTCAACCATTTTAGTGGT
>NZ_JAUBQS010000160.1:0-1618 GCF_036701355.1 Microcoleus sp. Pol12B3 | reverse complement strand
GCTTCTTAATCACTAGGATTTAACTAACTCCAAAGCTTTTTCTGACTCAGTAACTAACTGAGCCTATTTTTTAGTCTCAACTCCAGTTAGTCATGATTTGAGGATTAATCTGCTCTAACGCCCCACTTAGCACGGTGGGATGATACCCGTGGTGCAGCAAAATCGTTAGTTGTAGGACTTACGCATTGACAAAATAACTCTATTGTGTATATCTGGAATAGAGGTGAATTCAATTCCTAAAAAAACAGGATTGGGTAAAATTGCTCAAGTTATCAGGGGAGAAAAAATATTAGAACCAGAACTAAGCCATCCACCGCACTCTGCGACCTGTCCAAGTACACATATTTTCTTTTGGTGGAGTCTAAATATTCAGGTTGCTGTCGGCTATCCTCGATTTTAGATGGACTATCTCACGATAGTATTAACCGTTTTTTGTTAAGAGAAAGCTATGAACCAAAAGATTTATTTGATGAACTCAAACCACATATTGAGTTAATAGGCGGGACATTAAGTGGGGATAATACAGTTATTGAAAAGCCTTATAGTGACCCCAATTTAACAGAATTTATTGGATATTTTTGGTCAGGTAATCAGCACCGTCCGGTTAAAGGAATTAATCTGATTACATTGTATTACACCGAGAGCAGTGGTAAGTCTGTACCCGTAAATTATCGGATATATAACAAACCGGAGGGCAAAACCAAAAATGATTATTTTCGGGAAATGATTGCGGAAGTAAGTGTTATTGTGGGGATTACAGCCAGAGATGGTGACAGGAGATAGTTGGTATTCCAGTAAAAAAAACTTGAATTTTTTGAGAAACCAAAAACTAGGTTTTATGATGGGGATAGCCAAAAACCGCCAAGTGGCTATGATTCCCGGGAAATACACGGCTGTGAAAAATCTCGAAATTCCCCGCCCGCGGCCAAGTTGTTCATCTCAAAAAAATCGGGCAAGTGAAAGTATTTCAGAAGAAGTTCAAAAACGACACAGAGAGATACTATATCATGTTTTGGCCTGATATCAAAGAGACTGAAGTTATAACTATAGCAATCCTAAATGATTTTCTATATCGAGAGCAATCCTAAATGATTTTCTGTGTGTAAGTATATTGACGTATTTTGGGGAAATCAAATTTATGTTCGTTAGTAAAGAACTCTCTCCAAAAATTTGACAATCTTAAAAGACCTACATAAATACCAATACTTTCTTAAAAAGTTTTTAGCTTGTAACCAAATATCTTCAACGGGATTCTGTTGGGGAGCATTGGGAGCAAATAAAATACAAGTAATTGACCAATTATTAGATTCTTTGTCACCATTTAGTTCTAATAAAAATTCTCTAAATTCTCCATATTTATGATAACTAGCTCCATCCCAAATCAAGATAATCTTGCGATTTTTATATTTATTTTGTAAGTATTTTATGAATTTAACTGTTGATTTTCCATCACCAGATGGATGGCTCTGAACATGGAATTCTTTGCTTTGATAATTGAGTGCACCAAAATAAGTTTGTCTATCTTTTTCATTGGTAATTGGGCTGGGGGGGTGACAAGGATGGCTAGGAGCTAGATTGAATCTGACTTATAGCCCTCATCCCCTGTTGGTAAAAATAG
>NZ_JAUBQS010000071.1:6161-30512 GCF_036701355.1 Microcoleus sp. Pol12B3 | reverse complement strand
GATTTGACATAATAGAGATAGATTTTTGTGTTTGTAAGGCAATGATCTATATATAGATTGCCTTACAGATTTTTTTTGCTCACTTTTTCAGTGCCATTGGCCTATAAATGACTCATTATGGCAGAGCGGGGAAGGGAGAAGGCGAGAGTGTCCGAGTCGGGGAATGGGAGAGCGGGAAAGTCAAAACTCAACAGTTAACAGTTTAAATGCGGCACAGTTTGCTAGGAATCCAAGTCATCTGTTGTCCGCCAATATCTTGTCAGGTGTTCGTTAAACTATTTAGCTGTCAGTTGTTGCAGTTGAGTAATATAGGGCTACATTTCAGGTGAATTCTTGGCAGATTCAAGACAGAGATGGTGCTTGAGATGCTGCCAGATTCTGAGTGACAGGCGATTGGCGCGCTCGACCCCATCGTCGTACTGGGGTGTCGGAAGCCGGATACAGTTCTTCGATCTCCACTATCGATCGTACCTTACTTAAACAGGACTTACGCACTCAAGGCCGTTAAATCAAGGGTTTGAGATTGCTTCACTACTTTATCTTCCGACAGAAAATCGTAGTACGTGGGTAAGTCCTCTTAAAATTGTGGCAAACAGCACAAATCGCTAGCCTTGACCCGATGCCTGGCGTCAATTTGATAAAATCTTCCAAAACGGAAACTTATCGGCTTGAGACACAGTTGTGTTTTTGTCGCTAAAGCCGTCCCGCCATCAGCGACAGTTGCTGTAGCTGTTTGCAAACGGTTTTGTTCCTGTGGAGACAACCAGCACAAAACCTCCGAACAAAACCAGCCCGGTCAAATCAGAAACCAAATATTTGCGCCAATTCTGATTTAATTATATTGCTATAGCAACAGCGCTAGATGTTTATGAGGTTTTCACTTGCTCAAACTAATGCGGTAGATTCCTTCGGAATTGGAGTATATTAATTAATCATAAAAAAAAATTTTTTCGCAGGGCGAGGGCGATTAGCGCACACACAAGAAGAGGAAAAGGCCAACTAATCTCCTCCATTATTCCTTCTTTCCCAAATAACTCAAGCCTTCTCTCTTCGAGAGTTAGAATTTTCTTCCTTCTGCTATATAATGATCGAAGCGTTAAATATTTTTGCAGTGACAAAAACTACTAACAAAAAAGACAGCAAATCCTCTAAATATCCCTTTGACGGTCTATCTTTAGACGATCGCAATCCTGACTTCATTAAGCTTCTGTTGCCAATCTGGGAATGGCTGTACCGCTACTATTTTCGCGTACAAAGCGACGGCTGGCACAACGTCCCCGCTCAGGGAAAAATGCTTGTTGTCGGTTCTCACAACGGGGGACTCGCCGCTCCCGATATGTTTATGTTCCTATACGAATGGTTCCGCAGGTACGGCACGGAACGCTTGGCCTACGGATTGATGCACCCCACGGTTTGGCAAGTTTCTCCTGATGTTGCTAGCATGGCGGTTCAGTGTGGAGCCCTCAAGGCGCATCCGAAAATGGCGATCGCAGCTTTGCGGAAAAATGCCCCAGTTCTCGTCTATCCGGGCGGCGCTCAAGATGTTTTCCGCCCCCACAACTTGCGCGATAAAATCTACTTTGCCGGACGCAAGGGATTTATCAAATTAGCATTGCGAGAAGAAGTGCCAATTTTACCAATCATATCCCACGGTGCCCACGATACTTTGATAGTTTTGGCAGATTTGTACGAACAAGCAAAGCAATTGCATGAATTGGGGATGCCGTGGCTATTTGGTATCGATCCAGTGGTATTGCCGGTGTATTTGGGATTGCCTTGGGGATTGAGTGTTGGGCCTTTGCCGAACTTGCCTTTACCCGTGCAAATTCGGACTCGCGTCTGCGAACCGATTGTATTTGAGAGGTACGGTTCGGAGGCGGCGCGCGATCGCGATTATGTTGATGCTTGTTTCGAGCGAGTTACCACCCAAATGCAACAACAATTAGATTGTTTGACTGGCAAGTGAGAATTGCCCAAGTCTATATTATTCTAGGCTGCAGAAACCGATTTGTTTACGAAAATATAGCGTGAAGCGCGAGGGATATGGGGAAACAACCCGGTTTCTTAAGTCCTGTGGGTAAGTCGTGACCACAAACATTTTTTGAAATCAATCCATTAGATTTATTTCAAAAACCGACAATTGCGGTAATAAAGCGGATTTTACCCATCTTAATTACGTGAAATACCCGAAAACCGCAGTCGCAAAAGTCACGCTTTTTATCATCCCGGTTCCAGGGAACATCATATCAGGTTAAATCAACGCAGATAAATAGGATTTCATCTGCGTCGATCTTCCTTCCTCTGCGGTGAAAAAATAGAATTGGCAAAACTAACCTGATTCTGTATAAACTCTCGATCTTAATTCTGCCTTCTGCCGAACCGTGACTAATTGCCCGATCGCCTTAAGCGCAATACTGGGATGAAAAAGTACAGCCGGCGACTCAATCATGTGTAGAACTTCCAAAAATGCTTGACAAACTTTAGCATCTCCGACTAGCACTTTTAACACTAGATCCATGTAATCAATTGTCAGCCGCGTAGCAAGGTTTAGTTTTGCACCTGTACTTCCGCGATAGCGGGAATCCTGACTGATGGCAAACATCCAAGGAATAGTGTGTAATTTTGCTAATTTTTCTTGAAATTGTAGCCCAAAGCCTGTTAAATCGCCTTCTGGATACCGCTCTCTTTGCTTTTGCAGCCATCGATCTAGCATCTGAGCATCCAGTGCAGCAACGGTCATTCCCTGGCCATAAACTGGGTTGAAAGCGCAAACTGCATGACCGATAACTGCCAAATTTTCAGGATAACGGGAGAGGCGATCGTAGTGTCGCAAACGGTTTTCTGTACCTCGATAGCTATAAATAGGTGTTATTGCTTCTGCATCTTTAATCGCATCATAAATTGTCGGGGTTGGCAGACTGCGGGCAAATTCTAGAAAACCTGCTTCGTCTGTCGGGGGATAATCGCGATCGCCCCCGGCGAAACCCACCAGCCAGCGATTGCCTTCGAGCGGAAAAATTGCACCACCGCGGGTACGGAACGGCGGTCCTGGTGATACAAATACTGGGGCTGTGTCTGACAATTTACCCCTGCATTTATAGATCCGGGTTGCATAGCCGACAAAAGCATTGATAACGGTTTCTTGCGGAGGTTCATAGCCCAAACTTTTCAACCATTGAGGTGTTTTGGAAACTTTGCCACCAGCATCGACTACTAAATCTGCATACAAATTCTCTGCATGGATGTTACTCGGGTTGTGGCGATCGCGAAAACCCACCGATACGCCAGCAATCTTCGCGCGCGAGGCATTCGCCAGCAACCCCGTTACGGTGCCTCCTTCGAGGAAATGCACGTTCGTATTTTCAGCCAATCGGCGGCGAATTTGCCAATCCAGTAAATCCCGACTGAACATAATTAAATCATTTAGATCCGGGCTAAATTGTGGTGCCCAACCCGCCGGACTAAACCACCCGATCGACTTCGGATTTAACCTAGGAGCACCAGCAGATATCAGTTCGTTTTCCAAGCCGGGAAACAACTCTTCTAGGATGATTTTTCCCCGATTTAAAAGGATGTGAAGGTGACTGGATTGAGGAATTCCTGGGCGAGGTGCGGGTTGTTCAGGAAAAAAATCTCGTTCAACAATACTTACTCGGTCGAAGTGTTTTGCTAATACTCTAGAGGCCAACAGTCCTGCTAAACTCCCCCCAATAATAATTGCATGATTTTCTCGCTGCACTATCGAATTCCTTCAAAGCTAATTTGCCATGACATTGGTTGATGAATTGTGAACAATTTGTCTTGGCTTCTGTGCCGACTCTTAATATCGATCGACCAAAGATTTTCCTCTGCCATTATTTTAATCCGACTTACCATTACTACCATCTATCTCGGATGCGCCGCAGCGGACCTTACTCATAACTGAGAACTAACAACTTCACAACTGCCAATTTACATAGCACAAAGATTCCTAAAGTAACAGCCGGCCGCAGACATATTTCTACACTTCCAACTGTAGGGGGATGCTTTAGCTCGTCAATAAGGCGATGCTTGCCATTGGGGGCATGAGTCTAAAACTATACATTGGTTAACTTGCGCCAATGAGCGCGCGCACCCACTCTTAACGAGGAATATACTATGTATCAAAATTTGCCAATAAATCCACAACTGTATAACATCGGGTTCTGGCTGGCCCAAGTGCCAGTAGAGCAGACTACTACAAACACAGCAGAAGACGCAGCACTCCTTTATTCCGGGCCGCAATTTTTTATCGCCTTGATAGCTGGAGTTGTACTTGCGTGCGCTTTCCAACTCTTGCTAACAAATTTATCAGTAGCCGCGGGCCTGTCGTACATGGGACAATCCCACGACGACGGCCACCACTCGGATAGCGGGAGCTCCCCAGTCCGCCACATCGGCCGAAAGGTAGGTACTTGGACGCTAGTCACCGTCACCGTTGCCCTATTCTTTGCTTGCTTGCTAGCAGTTAAGCTCAGCTTGATTAGCAGTCCCGGTTTAGGTGCGATCGTCGGTTTAGTCGTTTGGGCAGCCTATTTCTCAATGCTTGTTTGGGTGAGTTCCACCACCGTCGGTTCCTTAATCGGTTCCGTCGTCAACACCGCCACATCAGGCTTTCAAGCCATTGTCGGCACCGCAGCCTCGGCCATCGGCGCCAAAGCAGCCAGCAACCAAGTCGTCGCCACAGCCAAAGCAGCAGCAGCAGCAGTGGGCCATGAACTCGGTAGCGCGATCGACCCTACAAGCTTGCGCGAAAACGTCGAAGACTACATCCAAAGCCTCAAACCGCCAGAATTAGACATCAAAGGGATGCGTAGCGAGTTTGAAAAATTGCTTAACGATCCGCAACTAAAAACCATTGCAGCCGAAAATTTGCCGAATCTCGATCGGCAAACTCTCGTAGATTTAGTAAGTTCGCGATCGGACTTATCAAAACGCGACGTTAACCGGATTGTAGACCAACTTCAAGATGCTTGGAAACAAGTAGGAAAACAAGGGCAGCAATCAGACGGCATCGCCCAATTAGTAGACTATCTCAAATCGGCCAAATCGGGAGATTTGGTCTCAGATAAATTGGCAAGTAGGGTAGAAAAAGCTCTCAGCAATCTGAGCGGTCAAAACTCTGGACAAAGCCCGACCATGATGTCCCAAGCAACGACAATGGCAGTCAATGCTTTAATGGGAATAGTATTGGGTCGCACGGATATTTCTGACTTGGATCTTGAAAAAGTAGTCGGTCAGCTCAAAGAAGCTAAAGACAAAGTTACCCAGCAAACTGATAAAATTACCGCTCAAGTCAAAGGCGAACCCGTAACATACAGCCCAATTCGTGCCGACGTAGAAAACTACCTGCTCAACACTTATTCGTGGCAGATGAACCCCCAAGCCATCGAGCGCGAATTTCGGGACGTTCTCTACGATCCTACAGCCGATCCGGGAACTGTGCGCCGCGAATTAGAAAAACTAAAACAGTCTTATTTTGCCGAAATCCTGGCTAGTAGAGGTGTTTTTACCCAAGACAAAATTAAACAAATTTCCCAGGAATTAGAAGCAATTAGACAGCGCGTTTTACAAACCGCGATCTTTGCCGAGGAGCAAGAAAAATCTCGCGATTTGCAGTGGCGGGTAGAAACTTATTTGAAGCTGACTCCGAAAGAAGAACTGACAGCAGCAGCTATCGGGAGCGATTTCAAAAAAATCTTAGAGGATTCCGATGCTAGTTACGAACAGTTGCGCGATCGGCTTTCTCCTTACACCCGCGACAGTTTTGTGCAAATTCTCCGAGGTCGCGAAAACTTCGGATTCCAGGAAGTAGAACAGATTGTTCAAGAGTTAGAAAGGACGCGAGATGTAGTTTTAGCAGATGCTAAAGGTCTGCAAGAAGCTGCACAAGTCCGACTAGACAACCAGTGGCAAAGAGTGCAAGAATACTTGAAGTCTACGGGCAAAGAAGAACTCAATCCCGAAGGCATCAAGCGCGATTTGAAAACGCTGCTGGATAACCCAGAAGCAGGAATGTGGGCCCTGAGAGCTAGAGCTTCTAGGTTCGATCGCGAAACTTTGGTAAAATTGCTATCTCAGCGAAAAGACCTCAGCGAAGACCAAGTAAATCAGCTTCTCGACAGCGCCGAAGAAACTTGGCACAGCGCGCTGAATGCGCCGCAAAAGTTGGCCGAAAAAGCTAAGGATCAGTACGACCAAACCACTACCGCCCTTGCAGATTACCTTCGCAATACTGGCAAATCAGAACTCAATCCTGAAGGAATTAAGCGGGATTTGACAAAACTGCTGGAAAATCCCAAAGAAGGAGCTTTAGCACTGCGCGGCCGCCTGTCTCAAGTCGATCGCGATACTTTGGTAAAACTGCTTTCTCAGAGACAAGATTTGAGTGAGGAACAAGTCAATCAAATTATCGACCAAGTGCAGGAAACTCTTGGATCGATTGTGAAAGCGCCGCGCCGTTTGGCAAAACGGGTGCAAAGCCAAGTGCACGATTTTCAAAGTGTTTTAGAAGATTATTTGCGTAATACGGGCAAGGATGAATTAAATCCAGAAGCCATCAAGCGCGACTTGCAACTGCTGCTGCATGACCCGAAAGTTGGCGCTTACAGTTTGGGCGAGCGCTTGTCACACATCGATCGAGCTACAGTTGTTTCTCTACTGTCTCAGCGGCCGGATATTTCTGAAGCAGAAGCCAATCGCATTGTTGATGGAATTTTGTCGGTGCGCGATGAGTTCGCAATGCAAATTCAGAAAATACAGGAGGGTATTCAGTCGGTAATTGATGGGATTCTCGGAAAAATTCGGGATTACCTCAATTCGCTCGATCGCCCTGAACTCAACTATGAAGGCATTACGCGGGACGTGCGGAAGCTATTTGACGATCCGCAAGCCGGATTTGACGCTTTGCGCGATCGGCTGGGTCATTTCAATCGCGATACTTTAGTAGCACTAATGAGTTCCCGCGAGGACATTTCCGAAGCAGATGCCAACCGCTTGATCGACCAAATTGAAAGAAGCCGCAACAGCGTCTTGCAAAGAGCAGAACGCTTGCAGCAAGAAGCGCAGCTTCGCCTCGAAAGCATCAAACTGCAAGCCGAAAAACAAGCCGAAGAAACCCGGAAAGCAGCAGAAGTTGCCTCTTGGTGGCTGTTTTTCACCGCTCTTTCTTCGGCCGCTGCTGCAGCAGGCGCCGGTGCTTTAGCCGTCATCCGATAAAAAAGACTCAAGTTGCGATCGAATTGCAGATAGTGCCTGATGTGAGTTTATACTGATATCAGGCACTACTGTTATTAAAGGATGTTGTCGGGGATTGGGAACTGGTTTATTTAATTTGTTGGTACTTTTTAAGGTTATTCGTAAATCCGCTCCTACAAGTTTACTGAGGAGATTTCAAACTGTGAGTTTATACATTTTAATTAGCAGTTTTGCTTCGTTCACAATAAAAAAGTCAAAAGCATAATTTTTAGATGGTCTATTTTATTGGCGGATGTAAATGAAAATTCGGCGGATATTCCTTACCTCTGCGATCGCAATTTTTTCGTCAGTTATCAACGTGGTTCAGGCTTCGAGGCTGGATTGACTTCTGGGTGTATTCCACCACTCCTGCAAGGATTGCTGTAAAACAACACAAATCAAAAAAGCTCTTGGAATAAGAATCTTTTTGCCGGAAAAACTCGACGCGACAGTCCGGTCTCTCCTCAATATTTTTTAGGTACAGTAATAGTAGGGTTCTAAACCCAGCACGCCTGTTCTCTCAACCGCCTGCCTCCCTGGTGGCGCTAGTATCAAACGCGAACTCAAAAAGTTCGATCGCCCGTTTCCTTTGAAGATGCCGATCGTCAGGTTATAACTTGTAAGCCATTAGGTTGTGCATAATAGGGAACTAAAGCTGTGAAAATACTACACTGACTGTGGGGGGCAACATACCGGATACCTTGGAAATACCAAGGGCTTTGCCAAGCCAGCCCAGAAAAGTCAAAACACGCAGGCCCTGCGATCGCCAATGCTAAACAACCTACGTCTCAAACCTCTCCTGGCTAGTTGCCGAGTAGCACCGTGAGGAGGGCGACGCCATGCAACTCCGAAAAAAAACACTATTAATCATCAGTGCAGCGCTGATCAGCCTGATTGTGGTTCTCTATGCCACTGCATCAACTATTTTGCTGCATGATTTTCACAACCTGGAGGCACAGTACGTCCGCCAGGATGTCGCGCGGGCTTTGGACGCATTAGATGACGATTTGTCGAATTTAGACACCAGCGCCCAAGATTACGCCGAGTGGGACGATACTTACTCTTTCGCATTAACACAAAACGAAAAATTTGTCAAGTCAAATTTCGTCGATTCGACATTTGTTTACTTGAGACTAAACTTATTGGTGTTGCTGGACTCCAACGGTCAGACGATATTCAGCAAAGGTTTCGACCTGAAATCCAAAACCGAAATCCCAATTCCCGAAAGCTTAAAACAGCACTTGATCGAGGCGCTGCTAGACTCCTCGACAGGTTCGGGCGATCGCCCCGCCAAAACAGGCGTCCTCACCCTGCCAGAAGCCACGCTGCTGATTGCTTCAAAGCCGATCTTCAACAGCAACGCCCAAGGCCCACCGCGCGGAACCCTGATCGTCGGACGCTATCTCGACAGCAGCGAAATCGGTTTGCTTTCAAAACTAACTCATCTGTCAGTAGATTTTAGATTGCCGAGTTTGGATTTTAAAGTGGGAGCCACGAACTACTCCGGGCATGGCGCCAAGGCGATAGCTCCATCTAGGCAGGATTTGGAAAATCTCAAACTCAAAATTTCCCACCTCAAATCAGTAGAAATTTTAGTGGAGCCGCTCAGCGACAGCTTAGTCGCAGGATACGCCCTGATTCGCGACATCCACGGCAACCTAGCGCTGCTGCTGCGAGTAGAGACAGATCGCATCATCTACGGCCAAGGTCAGGCTACCTTGGAGCTGTTTACCTTATCAATACTGGCAGTAGGTTTAATATTTAGCGCGATCACCCTGCTGTTGCTAGAAAAATTAGTCTTAGCAAGATTGGCTTCCTTGAGCACCAGCGTCAGCAACATCGCAGCCAACGGCGACCCCGACTTGCGGGTTCATATGGCAGGAGCAGATGAACTCGCAAGCTTGGCAGACGGCATCAACAGAATGCTAGAAGCATTGGGTAATTCTCAAGTCGAACGTAATGAAAGCGAAGACCGCTATCGGTTGATGGCAGAAAACTCAACCGACATGATCACCAGACACGACCCCAAAGGCGTATTTATTTACGTCTCGCCGGCCAGCCGGGCTTTGCTGGGATACGAACCTTCGGAACTCCTCGGCCGCGTCCCCAACGATTATTTTCACCCCGACGATTTAGAAACCATTGCCAAGGCTCACTGGAAAGTCCTGGCGCTCCCAGTTACTTACACCGTTAGCTACCGCATCCGCCGCAAAGACGGCAAATACATTTGGTTTGAAACCACCGGCCGCACGATCAGCGATCCCCAAACCGGCGAAGTCCAAGAAATTATCGGCATTTCCCGCGACATCAGCGTGCGGAAGCAAACAGAACAAGAACTGCGGGAAAGCGAAGCTGCAATCAAAGCTTTGTACCAAGTGACTTCCGCTCCCCGTACAGACCCGCTCAACCACCTCTCTACCTTTGATTTGCGCCTCCAAGAACTGCTGGCAATGGGATGCCGACATTTAGGCCTGTCCGTGGGCATTTTGTCCCGCATTCAAGGCGACAACTATCAAATAATGGCTGTTGAGTGTCCCGACGGGTCGATCGTCAAAGACCAAATCTACGATCTGGAAAAAACTTTCTGCGTCGCTACGGCAATGGCAAAAGAACCGATTTACTTTGAGTCGGTAAGATTTTCTGGTTTTTCCTTCAACACGGACGATCGAGCCTTCCCCATTGAAGCTTACATGGGCATTCCCGTCACGGTGGGAAGTGAAGTCTACGGCACTCTGTGCTTCTTTTCTCCAACTCCTGTGACAGAACCGTTCCGAGTTGTAGACAGAGAGTTGGTGAAACTGATGGCTCAGTGGGTGGGAAGCGAACTCGAACGCCAGCAAACCGACGTAGATTTGGCAAAAGCTCGCGATCAAGCACTGGCGGCTACTAGAGCCAAAAGCGAATTTTTAGCCACCATGAGCCACGAAATTCGCACTCCGATGAACGGAGTCATCGGCATGACCGGTTTGCTGCTGGATACCCCCTTAACTCGCGAACAGCGCGATTTTGTAGAAACTATCCGCAGCAGCGGCGATGCCTTGCTGACGCTGATCAACGATATTCTAGATTTCTCGAAAATTGAGTCGGGCAAATTGGACTTGGAGGAACATCCGTTTGACATCCGCACTTGCATTGAGGAATCTCTAGACTTGGTAGCTGCTAAGGCGGCAGAAAAAAAACTGGAAGTGGGTTACTTGATCGATCGTACTGTACCGACAACGGCGATCGGCGATAGCACCCGCTTGAGGCAAATTTTAATCAACTTGCTCAGTAACGCGGTTAAATTTACCGAAACTGGAGAAGTGGTGGTGGCGGTGACTGCCAAAAAGATTTCAGTGTCCGCGGCTAACGCTAAAGAACCGCCAGCAATTAATGGCGAATCGGCAGTAATTAACCCAGCATACGAAATACATTTTGCGGTTAAAGATACTGGTATCGGCATTCCGAGCGATCGCATGGATCGGCTATTTAAATCTTTCAGCCAGGTTGATTCTTCAACGAGCAGGCAGTACGGGGGTACCGGGCTGGGTTTGGCAATTAGCAAGCGTTTGGCCGAAATGATGGGCGGCCGGATGTGGGTGGAAAGTATGGGTAGTGTCGCGGGCAATCCTCCTGCCGATTTTAGATCGTCGGCAGTTTTTGATTTGGGATGGGCAGAATCTTGCGAAATTGCCGAAAAATATGGCTATGGCAAATCTGTAGTCAGCAACAAGCCGATCGGCCAAAATACGAAATCCGTTGGCTCTACTTTTTATTTTAGTACGATCGTTTCTGGCTGCAAGAATTCCTTACCAGTTAACTTGAGCAATTCTCAACCTGAATTAAGTGGTAAGCGAGTCTTAATTGTCGATGACAATGCTACCAACCGCAGAATTTTGACTCTCCAAGCTCAGTCTTGGGGAATGGTGGCTAGGGCTTCAGATTCGGCTCGTTTGGCTTTAGATTGGCTGGCTGCTAAAGAGATGTTTGACTTGGCAGTTTTGGATATGCAAATGCCGGAAATGGACGGGTTAGCTTTAGCGGAGCAAATTCGCCGGTATCCTGGTTGCGAAAGGTTGCCGTTAGTGATGCTAACTTCGATCGGCAGGCAAGAAATTCACCCCCCTGCTATGGAGATGGATTTTGCTGCTTTTTTGAATAAACCCATCAAACAATCTCAGCTTTACAATGTTTTAATCAATATTTTTGGAGAACAGACAACTGAATTTAAAGGGCAGCGCACTAGCGGGGCTTTCTTGCAAAGCATACCCGTGCTGGCTGAGGACTTACCCCTGCGGATTCTGTTGGCTGACGATCATTTGGTGAATCAGAAGGTAGCTTTGCAAATTTTACAGCGGATGGGGTATCGCGCAGATGTGGCGGGAAACGGTATCGAAGTGCTCGAAGCTTTGCGCCGCCAGCCTTATGATGTGGTGCTGATGGATGTGCAAATGCCGGAAATGGACGGACTGGAAACTACCCGCCACATCCGCGAGCAATTTTCAGCAGATTTAACTGTAGAAAATCACACGGGAGAATCAGAAGTTGCCGTAACAAATGAGCAATCTCATAATCGAGACGCGACCAAAAATCCCGCGGGAGGATCCGAAGTTTCCGCAACAGATGAGCAATCTAATAATGGAAAATCCAGAATCCAAAATCCAAAATTGACTGGCGAGGAATCTAACAACCGAAAATCGAAAATCCCAAATCTAAAACCACCTAGGCCTTGGATTGTGGCGATGACGGCAAATGCGATGCAGGGCGATCGCGAAGAGTGTATGGCTGCGGGAATGGACGACTATTTGAGCAAGCCGATCGCAATTGATCAGTTGGTGCGAGCTTTGATAGCGTGTAAATCTCGATCGAACTCTGCATTCGATCGCCTGCAGCCGATTGTTTGTTTGGATGCCCCGGCGGAACAGATCGAAGGAACGAGTGAATTAGAAGTGCGATCGAATGTGGCTGTTGCGGGAAATCCACAACTGACAATTCCCAATTCGCACGCAGTCGTCGATTGTGGTGCATCAAATCTCGATCGGGCTTTGTCAGAGAGTGGGGATTCCCTAAGTGCCAAGATTATAGAGGGACTGCGAGAAGTGGAAGCTTTGGACGAGGCGATCGAGATTTACCTCGAAACAGCTCCCGAACTGCTGCGAGGCATCTCTATGGCCCTGAGCAACGCCGATCCGCTGGCTTTGCGGCGATCGGCTCACTCTTTGAAGTCGATTAGCGGTACTCTCGGTGCTTTTCGCCTGTTTGAGCTGTGCGAGCAACTCGAAATCATGGGCCGCATCGGAACGAATGCTAACCAGCCTTTACCCGATCCGGCCAGTGCGCTTTTAGAAGAGGTTGAGGCGGAGTATCAAAGAGTTGAAGCGGCGTTAAAAATAGAAATGCAGTACAGCGAAACAATGACAGAATAATTAACAGGTGATCGGCCCCGGCACATCTAAATTTTACAGTTAAGTTTGATGAACTTCTTGTGGGGTGTCCCGCCAGCCCAAAAATAGAATCTAGAGGCCCAACAGCTTAACTAACTATTCTTAGTGGGTGGGGGCGGGTTTTTGAGATGGTTTGTTTTAGACAGTGATGGTTGATAAAACCCGCCCCCACGATTACAAGCCGTATCGATCGGCTAAATCTCTCGCTGCTTGTCGGTGTTTTTCTACCAAACTCGGCGGGGAAAGCACTTGGGCGCTATCCATATATCTGTTCACCCACAGACTAAATTCGTTCAGAGAGCGATCGGGCAAATCGATCTGATAATCCACATAAAGCACTTTGCCCAAACTATCCCTTGGGCCTTCTTTAATCTTTTGTCGCGGATGCCGCCGATCGCCCTCTAAGATAAATCCCACTACTTTCTCAAAAAACCGCACTTTCACTTTTTCTAACTTCAGTTGACCCTGCAATTCTGCCTGCTGTTGCTCTGGCTTGCCCAAGAACAGCCCCCAGCCGTTTTTTAACAACTTTTGAGCTATTTTCAAACGGTGTTCCTGTACGGCTAAACCGCGCCCTTCTGGATCGATAATTTCGCAGTAGTCACTAAAGCGATTCACCCGTTCTACGCTCAAATGCCCGTTGTCGCAAGATTCGCAAATCATGTACCAAGCGATATCGTGATAGATCAGTTGCAGGGGCCAGATTCGCCGGAAACCGACCTTGCCTTTACCGTAATAATCATCTTGACGGTAAAGTTCGATCGCCTGACCCCGAACAATTGCTGTTTCTACGATGTCTAGTTTGTGAAATAGGGTATTCCGATATTCTTGGCGATCGAGCATTTCTACAGGATCGGTGTAAATAATCGCACGATTTAGGTGTTCGCGAACGGGATAAAACAATTTACCTTTGAGTTCGATATCTAATCCGCGCAACAGTTTCGTGAGTTTTTCACAAATTTGGCGGGCTTGGGGATTTCCCTGATATTTGGCTTGAGATGCTATTACTTGAAATGCGAATAGTAGTTCTTCGCGATTCATTGCGCCGGTACCGAGATAATAGCCGAAGCGATACATTCTTTTGTCGAGGATTCCGTAGTGGCGCAAAGTTTCTAAGTCTTTACGAATTGTGGGAGTTGCGGGATAGTTTTCGGGAAATTCGATGTTGAATTCGGCGGCAATTTTCTGTAATTGAGATTGAACTTCTAGCAAAGCATCGTGATATTTACTGTCCGATGTTTCGGTGTTCGAGTGTCCGATTCCGGGATGGTTTACTAATGTGGCGATGAGGAGCATGATGCGATCGAACGTTAGTTTGTCGGCGTAGGGGTGAGGGGTTGGTTTTTTGGCCATGATGGGTGGATATGGTAAGTTGCTTAAAAGTCAAGTAAAAGACAATATTGACATAAAAATATAGAAAGGTCGGGAGACTATTATTTACAGAACTTTAGGCTTTGCAGCAAGTTTGATAAATATTGTGAATCTGAAGACATGAAGCTGGCTCGGCTGATATATTGAGTTGAGTAGAACTTAAGCAGTTAGCGACTTGGGACACTACCAGCAGCATTCAGGTGGGCATTGCCCGCCTTAAAATTGAATTTATGCCTGCATACACTGCGATCGCCTTTGCCCCCGTTCAAGGCTTTATCGAGAAATCCCGCAAACTCCGAGATTTATTTGGGGCTTCACTGATTCTGTCTTATCTGAGTTACAAGCTAGTAAAGCAAGCCGAAAAATCAGGTTTAAATGTCATTTCTCCCGGTTTTCCGAACATCCAGAAAGGAATGCCCAATCGGATACTTCTGAAAGGAGAAGGGGAATTTTCCAGGAATGACGTGACAAATACCCTTCAGAAGTCATGGCAAGAAATATTAAATGAATGTCGAGTGTGGATAGAACGAGAAGTACCTCCTAAAGAAGAATACTTTTGGCAGCAAGAGTGGATGCGATGGGGTTTGTACACTTGGGAGATATTTTGGGGACACGGAGATTCCATAGAATCTGCGATGAAGAATCTAGAAACTCGCAAATTGCGTCGCGATTGGACGGCGATTAACTGGATTGGCGACAGTTCGAGTTTGACTGGCACGGATGCGATCGCCTGGCCGCGTTTAGGTTTAGAACATCGAGAACCGGGGCGACAGCTATCCGATACAGAAAAAGCTGAACTTAAGGATTTCTATCAACGTCTTTCCTGTGTCTTAGAAAATCTTCCCCCAGATGGCAAACCCGAAGGAAAATTTCTTGCACCTAATGAAAGATTGAGCATCCCTGAGTTAGTTAAGCGGTTAGTTACTCGCGACGAAGATATTGCCAGAAACATTGGGATATCTCCGCTTGAAGCAGGATTTAGCGACATTATTCGTGAACCAGAACACTGGACTGGCTGGTTTATGGGAGATGGCGATAAAGTTGGCAAAAAACTTCAGGAAATTGCTCAAAAAGAAGGTGATGAAGGTCTAAACAAGTTCAGCGAGGCTATGCGGGATTGGGGAGAAAAATTTATCAAGAATTTCCCCAAAGACCAAGGGCGGATTGTTTATGCCGGCGGTGACGACTTCCTCGGTGTAATTTACAGCAGCAAACCCGAAAAGCCCCCAGAACCTATAGAGGCATTAGAATGGTTAATGGGATTGTCCGATGAATGGAAAAAGCACGGACAGGATATTAACCTAAGTGTTGGTTTTGTTTGGGCCGGTCATAGAGTGCCGCAGCGAGATATTCTTCAACACTGTCGAGAAGCCGAAAAACGGGCGAAAAGTTTGGGGCGCGATCGCGTTACAATTCGAGTAGTTTTTAACAGCGGTCAATACGTGCAGTGGACTTGTCCTTGGGATTATTTGCACATTCTCAAACAATACAAAGACCGGGACGGCAAAAGCTGGGATCAAAAGCCAAACTGGAGTCATGTTTACAAGGATTTAGCTCATCTCAAAAATCGTCATGCTATTAGTTTTAACCCCCAGGAAAACAGCCCAAATGATGAATTAGCTTTAGCTCTTTTTGAACTTTACTTTCAAGACGAGAAGAATTTAGAAAAAAACTGGAAGCACATCGTCGGCGATTACCCAAATCCAGAAAAATCCAAACAAGTTATTTACTGGATTAGTGACCTAATAAATGTCGGATGGCAGCTATGTTCAAATATCTCATCACTATAAGTCCTTTAGGATTTATGTACGGGAGTTCTGGCGGATTTTTATCGCCCGAAAATCTAGTCGGACGTTCTGGGGCAAAATTCCCTCCAGAAGCAGCTACCCTCTCTGGTCTATTTTTCAGCAGCAACAAAGTTAAGTCCTATATTTCTCCAAAAGAACTTAGTGATAATTTGTTTGTCGCTGGCCCATTCTGGGCAAAATCAGACGATCCTCAATACTTTTACGTCCCCATTCCTTGGCACAAAATTATTTCTAAAAAAGGCGTGGATGAATGGAAAATGAAATCGGGGAAATGGCATCGCGAATCAGAAGATTTAGATCCTGAGTATAGTTGGCAAACCGTTAATTCTTGGGTAAATAAGACTGCTGCTATTAAGAAAAATGGCGATGTTGCCGATATTCCTTGGAAATACGTCCCTATCTTGCACCCCAAAACAAAAGATGACGAACGCTGTACTTTAGCAGAAGATGGTTTGTTTTTGGAAAATTCCGTGCAGATGGATGATGAATGTTGTCTAGTTTATCTCTCAACTCATCCTTTAGCAGATGGTTGGTATC
Source organism: Microcoleus sp. Pol12B3 (assembly GCF_036701355.1). Classification (NCBI taxonomy): domain Bacteria; kingdom Bacillati; phylum Cyanobacteriota; class Cyanophyceae; order Oscillatoriales; family Microcoleaceae; genus Microcoleus; species Microcoleus sp. Pol12B3. The sequence goes on along the minus strand of NZ_JAUBQS010000071.1, from coordinate 14,119 downwards.
GCTTTGGTGGCGAAAATCATTTAGTAGAAATCAAGAGTGTTTTACTCGATGATGACAGTCCCATTGTCAAACTTTTACGCCAACCTATTCAGCGCTCATTTGCTTTGATAACACCGGGAGTTTGGGGTTCTAACAAATTTTCATACCGCTATCCCAAAAATGAAGATTTCTCCCAAAAACGACCGGAGATGCTCACAGATAAACCCATTTCCTATCGCTACCGCGCGAAAGGACAAATGGGACGCGGACGCTATGCAGTTCCTCCCGGAACTGTCTATCTTCTCAGAGAACCTTTAGATAAAACTTGGTGGGAATTTCCCGAAAATTGGTTTCCCAAAGAAGGTTTTAGCCTGAAACAAGTTGGATGCGGTTTGTGTTTGCCCATTGAAATTCAAGGAGTTGAATAATGTACAAAAAAGCTTACGGTATTATTGAAACCCTTGCTCCTGTTCATGTGGGAGCAACGGCTGGTGAAGAAAGCGGCAACTTAAACTTAATTTTTCGCGACCAGTTTACTCAAACTGGCATTATTCCCGGTAGTTCGATTCGGGGAAGATTGCGATCGGAAATCCGCCGCAGTCGGGGAGAAACGGAAGCTAATAAATGGTACGGTCAGGAAGCAGAATCCGGGAAACCAGACAGTACCACTGAGTCTGTAGTTAAGTTTGAATATGCTTCGCTGCTGTGGTTGCCAGTATTTTGTCCGGGTCAACCAATTGTTTGGGTAACTTGTCCTCGTTTGCTGAAACGCTATCAGCGGATTGCTGGAGATTATGTCAAGCTAAAAGATGGTACATCTCTCAAATCAGCTAAACCTCCAGCTAGTTATACAGGTTCTCAAACCTTAAAAGCTCTCGACGTAAATGGCAAACCAAAGCTATTTTTTAACTTTGGCTTTTTAACAGTTGAGAAAACTCAGGATTTGTCTGCTTGGTTTCCTTTAGGAGAGGAATTACCAGCCGTTGTTGTGGCTGATGATGAAATTGCCATGATTCACGATATGGCCTTATATCGTCAGAGTCGAGTTGCCTTAGACAAAGAGGAAAAAAAGGCTAAAAAAGGTGCTTTTTTTAATACTGAAGCTTTGCCAGAAGGCACAATTTTAGTATTTCCGATCGCCCTCAAAGAAAACCAAGAGACTTGGCAACCTTTTGGCGCGTCTACTGGCACAGATATTTATCTCGGCGGTTTAGAATCAATTGGTTTCGGTCACTGCTATCTAACCTTAAAGGAAGTATAATTTATGGCTTGGGAATCTTACAAATTAGACCAAGAGGCTCACGATTTAGTTGTCAAATATCGTGACAAAAAAGACGCTCTCAATCAAGCATACAAAATGCGTGTTGCAGTTGCTTATGGTTTAGAGCGATTTTGGGGAGAACAGTTTCGGTTAGTCAAGGATCGAGATAAGGCTGATTATTGGCGGGATACTTGGAAGGCGCTAGTCAAAATTATGGCAAATGCGGGCGTTAAAATTCCCAATGATAATGTCAGTTCTGACGATACAGCAGCCATTAAAATTATGGCCAATAAATTATGGGATTTTCCTGTAGAACAGCGCAAAGTAGCTATAGCTGTGCTGACTCAACTTTGTGACAGTATGGTGTGGTGGACTCAACGTTATAAGCCTACTAAGAATAATGGCAATAATGGAGGTGAAGAAGATGAGTGATAGCGATCGCGTTCCTTTGATGTTTCGCTCTCAATTGGAAGGAAGGGGCAAAATTCAGTACGCCGGCGATGCTGGCCCCGCTTCTGAATGGGTGGAACAATGGTTAGAATGCTGTCCTCCCGTCCCCGAAAAAGCCGATGAAAGCGTTCCCCTCTACAAACGAGGTCGAACTAAATCACCCGTAAAAATGCCTGAATTCGGGCAAGGAGTGGAAACAAAACAATACACCATTAGCTGGCGTTTAGTTACAAACAGTGGACAAGATGAAGGCGTCATTCGACCCATAATTGGCGCGAAAGGTTTGCCATTTTATCCTGGTTCTAGCATGAAAGGGGCTTTCTGGCGATCGTGTCCTCCAGAAAAACGAGAAGGATACTGCGGGGGAGAGGTGGTAGAGGACGGACAGCGTAGTGCAAAACCAGGAATTTTGCGCTTTCACGGCGGCTTCCCCACTGATATGTCTTGGGGAGAAAAAGAGCGTTTAGTCGATGTCGTTCACTCTCAGCAAAAGCGCCAAGTGATGGAAAATGCCGTCACCAGCGCTAACGTGCAAATCTCGCTTTATCAGTGTAAATTACAATTTGGCATTTCCAGCAACAAGCAGCTTGGAAAACAAGAATGGGAGGAAATTTGGCAAATTTGGGAAAAAGCTTTAGGGCACGGAATTGGTTCTAGGGTAAGTGCAGGTTATGGTCGCATGGCAGAGGTAGAAAGCGCCGATAAATGCTTAGTTTCTGTCAATTTGAGCGGCTGCGGGTTAACGTCGCAACTACTGAATAGAACCCCAGAATTTCGACCCAATATGTTTAAAGCTGCGCTGCGGGGTCATACTTTGCGGTTGTTGGCAGGGGTCACAGATGCCAATACAGCACAACTGTTAACCAAAAAACTTTGGGGAGGAATTGTTGAAACACGCGATGATACAGGGGCAATTATCGGGCAGTTGGGGATTAACTTTACTGCTGAGGAACTCGATTTTGGTGAACACAGATATTATCCGGCGAGGAATCCGGTAGTCATGCCTACCTACGATTTACAGGCAGGAAGACTGGACATTGTGAATCTAAATAATACGTATCCGCAGAAGGAGTTAAAAAAGTTTGTCACTTATTTAATTAAATTTGCTCTCTTGCTTGGCGGTTTTGGCAAGTCGTGGCGGCGGGTCGAGCACAGCCTGTTTTTCCCTGAGTATTTTAAGAGAAATGACAAACCTGCGATCGGCTGCCACTGGAAGTTTAATGAAAGTTCAAAAACTTTGTACGTCACGGCTGCTAGTCCTGACCTCAAAAATATTACTAAATTTCTGGCAGAGGGTCAGCAGAGGGCAATAGAATGGTTAACAGTTAATCATTTAGAACCTAGTCATCAGGTTATGGCTTGGCGTGAAGTCTGGCATCCCGACAAAGTGGAAGTTTGGGGAAGAATCGCTGAGGATCAGCATAGCAGCGAAGCAATTAAATGGTTTCACGGGCCGTACTCAAAAAATCAGTCTATTAAGCAAAGCGATTTGACGGGAAAACTAAATAATATTGGTCGCATTTGGCACCGGATGTATCCCCGCTATCTCACAACTAAAAATGGAGAATTGAGACAAAAAAGGCAAGAGTATGTAGAGCTTTTGACTATTTTTCCAGATAAATCGGACAAAACTCAAGATTTTCTTGAGTTTTTACAGAATCAGAGCGACTTTATCAAACTTTGGCCAACTGAGGAATAATTATGAATATCTGGATTGTGACAACTGGCAGCAGCGATGTCAAACTCAAAACTGATGACAATTGGGGTAGTTTGTTCAAAAAGGTTAGAAGTCAATTATACGATCGCCGTTTTGTACCTACACGACCGCCGAATACTGATGATGAGGAACCTTTCATTGTACCAGCTAGAGCGATGGGGATGGTTTATGGCAGCCAGTTAACAGATGAATATTATGAGGATTTGCACTTTCCGCTTCTGGATGCTTTTTCGGCAAAGCTGTTAGAGAAAGGGAAAACAAATCCTGACAAAATAATCTTGATTATGACCGATCAGGAAGCGGTTTTTGATGAGGAAAATAGGAGAGTAGAGAAAAGTCCTTATTGGCAGGATACTTGCACGCTCAAACCAATATTTGAGCAATATTTTAAGAAAAAATTTCCTCAAGTTCAATCCATTGATTACTTAGAATTGAAACCTAAATCCAAAGATGAGGGGTTAGATAGTTGGAATAAAGCACTGTTTCTGGTTCAACAAGCTTTGTCTAGTTTGGATTTAGATAAAAGTGCAAACTTTTATGTCAGTCATCAAGCTGGAACTCCGGCAATTTCTTCGGCGGTTCAATTTGAAACTCTAGCAAAGTTTGGTAAAAAAGTCAAGTTTTTGGTGAGCAACGAGTATGAACCAGATTTAGCCAAAAAGGGGGATTTTATAGAAAGCTCTACTTATTTACAGGGGATGCAAGTTCAAGAAGCAAAAGCGCTATTAAGTCGTTATGACTATTTGGGGGTAGAGCGCATTTTAAAACCTTACTGGAAAGATTCTTCCGATCCGCTATTGCTGGAAATCCGTGATTTATTAGCAATGGCTGTACAGTGGAATTTTGCTAAGTTTGAAGATTTTGGCAAGGCTAGGGGAGATGTTGCAAAGGAGCGTTTGAATCAGTGGTGGTGGACTGGCTATGAGGCTGCTTATTTAGGAGTTATCCGTCTTAGACAGGGTAACACGGTTGAGGCTCTATTTCACAGTTTTCGCGCTGTGGAAGGATCGATCAAAGAATGGGCATTAGAGAAGTATAAGCCAAAAATTAAATACTCTAATCCCAATCAACCAAGTACAGCATATATCCATGATGTGAATCTGCCTCAAAATTTACGGCATTGGTTTAATGCCAATAAAAATGATCAGTACAATAGTGTGGGTTTGTTTGGTAAATCACTATTTACTTTACTTGAAAAATCTGATCAAAATAAATGGAATCAAGATTCTCACATTAAAGTAGTTGCTGCTAATACTATAGATGAAAGAAATATTATTTTTCATTCTTTGCGTGGCTTGCAGGAAAAAGATGTGTTTAAGGCTTGGAATACTGATAGTCGAGAACAATGGGAAGCTAGGGTTTTAGGCTGTTTGAATTTTGTTTCACCGCAAAGCTTTGTTTCGTTAAAATCAGCAAGTTTGATGGCGAAAGTGCATGATGAATTGGTAGATGCGCTCGCCCGTTACGAACTGCAAACATAAGCCAATAAATCCGCGACGAAGTTACCGCTTCGCCGGGATTTCAACCCCTGGCGGACTAACAAACTTAACTAAAGTTTTTCTCTTGAACTTGCATCTAAAGCTAAACTTTACCATCCCTATTCAACACAAAATAGAATTCGATAAAGTATGCCGCTTTATATCGTTGTCTACGATCTCCGAGTTGACAAGCGCAGGCAAAAGGTGCATGACTTCCTGAAAGGTTATGGCAAATTGGTACAATATTCTACCTTTGAGTATGTTTTGTCAACTGCCAGATTTACAGGACTCCGGCGACGGCTGCGAAAGTTAATCAACCTAGACGCAGCATCCGGTTTTATCCGGTGTCGCGCCATACTTTGGGACAGGTGGAAGTTTTGGGAGTGGGAGGGCCGGTGACAAAAGCACCGGGGTCAGTGATTATTTAGCTAAGGTTGCGAGGCTGGTGGTAAATTAGCTCAAACGACCTTTTTCCGTCGCGAGCCTCGCAGCCTTACTGGGCAAGGGTTTCAATGATTGTAAGCGAACACAGGTGTGAGTTTCACAAAAAATATCTGAGCCTCGCAAATAGCCTTTAGACACCTTGCGCTGTCTTGGGTGTATCATAGAGGACTCCCCACTCGTTGGGGAAACTAATTGAATGGAAACTTTAAATCCCCAAACCATCGAATGAGCTTACGCTCAAACGAGTCTCCCCACTCGTTGGGGAAACTAATTGAATGGAAACGGTAAAGCGATTGTGTATTCGCCTTTTTCTGCAAGTTCTCCCCACTCGTTGGGGAAACTAATTGAATGGAAACGTCATTTTCCTGTATTCAAAGGTCTTGTCTGCGACTTTCGCCCCACTCCCCACTCGTTGGGGAAACTAATTGAATGGAAACGCATCGGGGGTACTAACTGAAGGAAGTTTTGCTTCTCTAAAAAACTCCCCACTCGTTGGGGAAACTAATTGAATGGAAACGTGTTGGGGTGGGGCATTTCAATTTCGGCTCCACACGCGACTCCCCACTCGTTGGGGAAACTAATTGAATGGAAACTTTACCAGACCAAGGGCTAAAGCCCACAGATCGATACCACACCTCCCCACTCGTTGGGGAAACTAATTGAATGGAAACGATTTTGCTATACCAAAGGTGGTGTAAAAAGCTTTGGCTGATGGAACTCCCCACTCGTTGGGGAAACTAATTGAATGGAAACGGAATCTTCCAAGTTCCTTCAAAAAATTTGTTGTCTCCCCACCCGCTGGGGGAATTAATTAAATGGAAACATCAAACTGTCTTAAAGTTTGAATATTATTTCCCGACTCCTCTTCCCAAGAAACCGGGGAATTGATTCGATTTTGCCACCGGGAAAGCTGATGATACTCCCCACTCGCTGGGGAAACTAATTGAATGGAAACGCGATTGGTGGTGCCGGATTAAAATACGGGTCTTCAAACACTCCCTACTCGTTGGGTAAACTAATTGAATGGAAACACGAAGCGGTGGAAACTGCGAATTTCTTGACCCTTGACTTTCCCACTCGCTGGGGAAACAAATTGAATGGAAACTAAATTAAATTAGGGTTAGGGTAAGTGCTTACAGTGTCATCCTCCCCACTCGCTGGGGAAACTAATTGAATGGAAACTTGAGTCCAACGGCTGCAACCAGCCAATCGAGAGCGTTTCCAACTCCCCACTCGGTGGGGAAACTAATTGAATGGAAACTCGTTGTAGCCCACGATTGGCATGATGTGGCCATACGTCGTAAATTCCCACTCGTTGGGGAAACTAATTGAATGGAAACTTCTTGTCAAAACCTTTGTGTGTTTCGTGTATAGTGAAACAACTCCCTACTCGCTGGGGAAACTAATTGAATGGAAACGTTACCTGTTGTCTGCGTTCGTTTTGATATGCTGCGTATTTAGAAGCTCCCCACTCGCTGGGGAAACTAATTGAATGGAAACACGAGCAACTCATCAGTAGCTTTGGCTCCGAATACTGAAAATCCCCACTCGCGGGGGGAACTAATTGAATGGAAACGCGCCAAATACTGAGAATGCGGGACGTTGGTTTTCTGACTCCTCACTCGCTGGGGAAACTAATTGAATGGAAACGTAATTAGCGATAGCGCTGTCACACAGGTGCAACGCAACATTGTCTGCCCACTCGCTGGGGAAACTAATTGAATGGAAACGCTAAAACAAAATTAGTGGAAGTCTTCTATTAATGCGACAGTTTAAGGGAAACCATAAATAGCTGTTGACAAAAGACTAGATTTCTAATAGTCTAGTTTTGGGGGGATGCCTTTAGGGGACGCCTCTACCGCATAGAGTAACGTCTTTAAGGCATCGTCCTATCCCCCAGCCGAAGGGTTACGGCACTGTCTAGCAAGTTAACTTGTCACTTGCTAGAAATACATAGCTAAGACAAAGTATGTCGAAGTCTTCTATTAATGCGGAATCGAAGGAGGCTTCGACTCCACCCGACACCGCAAACAGAAATTAAAAAATCAGAGCCTTCTGTAGTGCCAAAAGCTCTAATTTTTAAGCTCTAGAAAACTCCAAAGACAAACTTTTACAACTCAAATTTCTGCAATCAATCCGAGTTGCGAAGAATTAACAAGCACAAAAAAAGCCCCATAATCGGGGCTAAATATAACTATTCTCAGTCGTTGGGTGGGGGCGGGTTTATTATATTGTTGGTTTCTGACATAGATGGTTGGTGAAACCCGCCCCTACGAGAATTTGGGCACACACGATCGCTTATTTTCGAGTTACCAAAACCCAATCGTCTGCTGTTTTGAAAATCTCAGCATTCTGCAAACCTAAATCTTTTAAAACTGGTTGAATGGAAACAATCGATCGCAGCGACGGAAATTAACGTTAAACACTCTCCACTCGTTGGGGAAACTAATTGAATGGAAACGCCCGACATCCTCAAGTTGGGTGGGGGCGGGTTTTTGAGATTGTTAGTTTTTCACATAAATTGTTGGTGAAACCCGCCCCTACACGCTATCGTAGGGGCGGGTTTTACGAATAATATTTAATACCAGCAGACAATCTAGATAAACCCGCCCCCACCCAACCAATAACC